>CAJUQZ010000010.1:45346-52404 GCA_910588755.1 uncultured Lachnospiraceae bacterium
CGACAGCCTGTCAAGCGTCAGATAGCTTGACAGCATTGTCACCTGAAAAGGCAAGAGCATCAGCACGACATACAGTGTAAAAACCACATTTTTCCCCCTGACCTGATATGTTGCAAACGCCCACGCCGCAGGAACACCCACTGCCATCTGCCCTATTAAGATCAATGACACCAACTTTACCGAATTCCAAAACAACACGAAAAATTCCGGCGAATAAAATAATAATCGTATGTAATGATCCACCGTGGGATACTGCGGAATCAGCTTCCACGACACAAACCCTGTCCCCTGCTGAAATACCGGAGCCAGGCATTCATACAAATCCCCCTGTCCCATAACGGAGCCTGTCACCACGAGAAACACTGGTGCGCAGATGATAATGCCCGCCGCTATAAAAATAAATTTTGCCACTGCCTCTGACGCCCCGCGCAGAAACTTTCTTACCCTCACTTCAAGTCTCCTCATCCCAAAATCTTGCTAGCTTGTTTCCGATAAACGCTTTCTATCAAAGCACCCACAAAGTTACCTCTGACTGTAATACTGAAACAACAAAATGAACACAAACAGCACTCCAGCCACCAGCACGCTGGCCGCCGCCATCTTGTCAAACTCCAGATTGACATACCAGTTGTTGAAGGTGTGCTGCAGCAGATAAATATCCTTTCCCGGATAGGAACCGCCGACCAGATAGGCCTCCCTGTAAATCTTCATGGAATTTAAAAACGATAAAATCACGATCGTATAGACACTGCCTTTCAGACAGGGAAGCTTGACAAACAGCAGGCACTGGAATCCGTTGGCGCCGTCCACCCGCGCAGCCTCGATAAACTCATTTGGAATCGCCGCGATCCCGGCAAGCCATAGCACGATCGTGTATCCGGTGTTTTTCCACAGATAGCTGATCACCAGGCTGTCAAAATCCTGCCTGTAGAAAAACATTCTCCACACGATGACGACGGTGGCTGTCGGCAACGCCATCGGGAACAGATACAGGCTTTTTATGACACTGATGTCCTGTATCCTGCTCAGCACAAGCGCCGCCGCCAGGCTGACCACGACCAGCAGCGGTATCGCCACGCCCACGAAATGAAGCGTGTTCCCCACCGCCAGCCGAAACGCCTGGTTGCCAATCACTGTCCTGTAATTCTCCAACCCTGCAAACTCCCCCGACATGACTGTCATAAAAGAGCGCCGCACCACATCCGCAAACGGAATCAACACGAAAACGGCCACCCCGGCAAGGCTCATGCCAATAAAAAGCATAAAATACGCAAATTCCTTTATCCTTTTCATGATTGTACTCCTTGTCTGCAATCACTCAACTAGGTAAATCTCCACGCTTTCCGCGATCGCCTTCACTGCCGCGTCGATGTCCTGTTTGCCCTCGAGGTACTTTGCCCCCTGCGTGTAGACGGCATCCTCGAGCACCGGATCCGACAGATACGGCGTGTCGAGCGCCGCGATCCACTTCTCAAGCCGGGCAATCTCCTCCTGGCCTACCGGATAAATATTATAGCCAAACGCCAGTCCGTCTGCATCTGACATGACAATTGACGACAAAGAGCCGTCATCGCCAAGCTTGCTCTCGTCATACGTAAACTTTTCCGCCAGCGCTTTCCTGTTGATGGGAACGCCAAACTCAATACTGCCCTGGACTGTCGTGCCAAGCATCAGACGCACGAACTGCTTTGCCACGTCAGGATTTTTCGTCGCCGTGTTGATCGCCGCAATCGACAGCGGCTGGTAGACATTGCTGCCCTGTCCGTTCAGCGGCCTGAACGCACTGTCTTCAAAACCCTCTACCCTCGGCACAGACATGATATTCTGATATTCGTAAGTCGAGTACATCTGTCCGTATGCGAACGGGCAGTCCCGCATCAGATAAAGCGTCTCGTTTACCATATTAAAATATTTGCTGTCCTCAAAACTGTGTCCGTTTTCATATGGACTCAAAAAATTCTGCCGGTACATCTCGATCGTCTCCGCTGACGCCTTTTTCATCTGGGCGTCGTAAATTCGTCTGGTCTGCTCTAAAAACGCCCTGATCTGCTGTATGTCAAGCTGTCCTTTGTCATCTTTCCACGACGGCGCACAGAACACTGTCGAGCGCTTCATTATGCCCTCTGTCGTATACACCATCAGCGGATCTTTGTCCGGGTATTCTTCCTTCGCCCTTTCCACCATATCCGCCAGTGACCCATAATCATCGATATTGTCCACATAATCCTTCCTGCCCACAACGACCGGCGTTGCAAAAAGGGTGGGAACCGCATAGATCTTGTCATCAGTCTTCATGTGTTCAACCAGATTCCTGTACAGGCCGTCGCGCTGGTCTGCCTCGTCAACGATGTCTGTCAGATCCATAAGCACGCCTTTTTCCGCATACGTATCAATATTCATGCCGTCCAGCATAATGACATCAGGGCCGCTTCCGCTCAATAACTGCGTGTTGAGCTTTTTGAGCGCATCTTCCCGCGTGACGCCGCCCTCCTCCATGCCAACCTGGTACTCGATATAAAAATCCGGATACTGCGCCTGATAAGCAGCGATCGTCTGCCGCACCATATCGTCCTCGGCAAGGCTATAGACCGTAATCTTGTCGTTTGGCACTGTCGGCACGTTCGCATCGTATACGGACTTGACAAACTTGCCATCACTGTACGCGGTCAGAAATTCATTTTGGTCATTTACCATCATCGTCATCACCAGATGGGACGGGACACTCAGCGAGGAGAGGCCGCCGTCAATCACCTGTTCCACCACACTGCCGCCGATAATATGGCGGTACAGTCCCTTCTCACCTGCCATATAAATCGTCGCGTTCTCACCAAGGAACGCACACATCGTGTACCCTGCGCCTGTCCATGCAATGTCACTGTATGTTTCCTTGACGAAATTGTCAAGCGTCTCGTCCTCGATAAAGCTCTTTTTTTCCAGATCATACAGGAAAATGCCATCGCTGCCCGCACACATTAGCACCGAGCCGTCGCACTGCATCAGCCAGCAGCCTCCTGGCAGCTCTGTCAGCTTCTCCGCTGTGCCATCTTCGATATTGACCCTGTATACATACTTACAGCCGGAAGCATAGGCATACAGCGTGCCCTGATCATCGAACGCCACCTCCGAAAGACTGGAGTCCGCGTCTGGCAGGTCTATTACAATCTGCTCTGTAGTGTCATCCGTGTGATAGATATACAGGAGATACTCATAGTTCACACTGTCCTCTGGTTCGCCTTCCGGCAAGACCATGCAGACCAGGGCGATCGTCCCATCCTTTGCTATGGCTGTCGAAATGGGATAATGCTCATCTGTAAACGCCGCAAACGCATCACTCACCTCGATTTCCCATGTGTCGCCGTTGTCCTTTGACACAAATCTCTGTCCGGTCATGCTGTTCACAAACAGCATCCGCCCGTCCTGCAATGTCTGTGATGTCACCTTATCCCAGTACTCGCCCTCAAAGACCGTCCGCTCCACATAGCGTCCCATGCCGTTGTCGTCCTTTGTCTGCTCCTGCCCTGTCTCCGGGGAAGTCTCCTCCATGATACCTGTCTGGGTTCCGGCTTCAAGCCCCGGCTGCCCCTTTGTGCCGCAGCCCGCCGCAGCAATCCCCACTGCCGCCGCCAGAATAAAGGCTGCCCATCTTGTCAACATCGTTTTTTTTCTCATAATCTACCTCCATATGCGTATCTGCATATCTGTATCATAGCACAACATTCTCTAATCTATCTCTAAGCAGGCGCAAAAAGAGGGCTGGCTTCATTTTTACTTTTGCCAGCCCCCTTATTGGGTATTCCTCAATCAAATCCAATATCCGCGCCTGTGATCGCGTCCATTCCCAGTTCTTCTACTAAAATCTCATCATCAAGAGAACGCAGCTCCGCCACAAAGTCAAAAGATATATAATCCCGTTCCTTTCCATCCGGCGCATGATAAGTCATACGAATCGAATAGATCATCTGATACGCCCTCGTGATTTCAGGACTGTCCAATGGAAGAAAAATATCACCGTGCGAGTACTTATACTGCCCATTCTTTATTCTGTAATGCTGTCCTTCCTCTCCCAGATAGCAGACACTGTAGGACTCTCTCCCCACGTAATAATTTCCTGTCATCTCGGCCCTGCATGGGAAGTCATCCTCGTCATCAGAAATCCAGGAGTCCTCATTTGTCTCGTCCAAATAGTGATCATAGATTTCCTTCTCAATCTTCTGAAGCATTTCATCCCTTCTCCTGAGCAAGCCTTCTTTTTCTTCCTGTGACAGCTCGCTAAAATTCAGACTCGGTTTCATCTTCATTGCAAAGTTAATATAGCTGTTTTGTGTGTTTTCCTTTTCAAATACTAATAAATTTGGCTTCATGTTTGTCTGATCCTTACTTTTTCCTTTACGATTTCCAGTAGTCAGCTCCCTGTCTATTCTTCTGCCCCTAATCGTATCAGAATTTATAAAGAATTTAAAGTCTTATTCATACAAATAGAGCTCCACACTGTCTGTAATCGCCTTCATCGCCGCGTCAATGTCCTGCCTGCCCTCGAGATATTTTGCGCCCTCCTCGTAGACAGCCTCCTCGAGCACCGCGTCGCTTAGATACGGCGTCGAAACGCCCGCAATCCACCGCTCTAGTCTGTCGATGCCGTCCTGATTGACCGGATAAACGATAAGGCTAAAGCCCCTGCCGTCCTTTGTCGAAGAACTGGTATAAAACTGCCCCCCGTCCTCGCCAAGATCGCTCTCCTCATAAGCAAACTGCGCCGGCAACGCCTTCTTATTGATAGGCAGACCTAACTGAAGCGTCTCCTGCACGGCGCTTCCAAGCATCACGCACACAAATTCCTCCGCCGCAGCCGGGTTTGCTGCTGCCGCACTGATTCCCACAAGGGACGCCGGGTGGTAAACGTTGCTGCTCTGCCCATTTAACGGCTTGATCACAGTTCCCTCCATGTCCTGCGCCCTTGGTACGGACAGCATATCCCGGTATGTGTATGCATCTATGATTTCCCCATATACAAGCGGCGTCTCCTGCATCATATAGAAATTGTATCTTGCCATCATAAAATATTTATCATCCTCAAAGCTTTTTCCGTCGTCCCCGACCAGCTGACGCTGGTAGCCCAGAATCTCCTCCTGCGGTGTACCGTTCATCTGCGCGTCATATATCCTTTTGCTCTGCTCCAGAAAATCCTTGATTTTTGTCTGGTCGAGCTGCCCCTGGCCGTCCTTCCACGACGGCGCGCACACTGGCATAAATCGCTTCATAATCCCTTTGGCCGAACAGACTACCAGAAGATTGGTGTCGGGGTACGCCGCCCTTGCCTGTTCCACCGCATCAGCCATAGACGGGTAGTCGTCCACATCGTTCACATAGTCCCCGATTCCATATAAAACAGGCAGATAAAACTTTCCCGGAATAACATACTGGCCGTCCTTTGATGCCAGCCCGTCGATCAGGTTCCTGTACAACCCTTCCTGCTGATCCATCTCATTGACTATATCGGACAAATCTCTCAGCACACCTTTTTCGGCATACGTCTCTATATCGATACCGTCTAGCAGGATCACGTCAGGGCCGCTGCCGCCAAGCAGCTGTGTATTGAGCTTTTTGAGGGCATCCTCCCTTGTGACGCCGCCCTCGTCCATCCCGACCTGGTACTCGACAAAGCGCTCCGGATACTGTGTCTGATAGACGGCGATTGCCTGTCTGACCAGGTCATCGTCACTGAGGCTGTAGACCGTAATCTTGTCATCCGGCACGGCAGACACCTCGCCATCGTAGAAAAATTTGACGATTTTTCCATTGCTGTACGCCACCAGAAATTCATTTTTGCCGTTCATGATGACCGCCATAACGCTGTTTGAGGGCGCGCCAAGTGAGGACATCGTTCCATCGATCACCTGTTCTACCGTGCCGCCGCCGATGATATGGCGGTACAAGCCTCTTTCCTCCGCCAGGCAGATTGTGTTGTCCGCGCACAGGAATGGATACGCTGTATATCCGTCCCCCATCCATTCCATCGCCCCATAATGCTCCGCCACGAAGCTGTCGAGCGTCTCGTCCTCAACAAAGCTTTTCTTCTCCAGATCATACAGGAATAGTTTCTCCGATGTCATGCACATCAGAATGTTATCCCTGCACTGCATCAGCTGGCAGCTGTCCGCAAGCGTCACAAGCTTCTCCGATGTCCCCGCGTCGATGTCCACTTTATAAATATTTTTGCAGGAAGACGCGTATACATACAATGCTTTTTGTCCGTCAAATGCCACCCGGCTCGGTTGCGAGTCTGCGTCGGGCATCTCGAGCGGAATCTGCCTCACTGTATTGTCCGTTTCATAGATATACAGGTTGAAATCATACACGGCATCTTTTCCTTCCGGCGAGCCCTCCCTTCTGTCCATGCTGACGAACGCGATCGTGCCATCCTCCGCAATGGCTGCGCCAAAGGGATAATGCGCATCAAGAAAAGCCTGAAAAGCATCGTTTTCCTCAACCTCCCATGAACTTCCCTCGTCCTTTGACACGACCTTCTGCTTCGTCACGCCATTTAGAAAAATGATCTGCCCATCTGAAAGCGTCTGTGCCTGTACCTCACTTGAAAAGCCGCTGCCCTCATAGACCGTCGTCTCCACATAGCGCCCCTTGCCGCTATTGTCAACTGTATCCTTTGGTGTTTCATCGGACGAACCCGCCATAGCGGTGCCTGACTGCGTTCCTGCGGTGTTTTCCGGCTGTCCCTTTGCGCTGCAGCCTGACGCAGCAGCACCGAGCGCCACCGCCATAATAAGAGCTGCCGCTCTCGTAAATACTGACCTTTTTCTCATAATCTACCTCCGTATGTAAAAGATGATATGCTTAGCATATTGGTATCGTAACACATTCATCTCTAAACATTCTCTAATTTTGGGAAGCAGATTGCTTTTGCGAAGCTGGGAGTCAAAGAAGGTGTATGATATCGAGTATCCTTTTATCATACACCTTTTATACCTGTTTTATAAATGTCCACCTTATATAGTAAACGACGTTAATTCTTTCTGTTTGACTCTAGGAAAAAGAGCATAGAG
>CAJUQZ010000011.1:0-16470 GCA_910588755.1 uncultured Lachnospiraceae bacterium
TTCTGAAAATCAACCTTTTCCTGCTTATTCTCTATTGAGTTTCCGAGAGTGCTCTTCTGATCTGCAGGTAATATTTTTCTGTGCTGACAAGGATATAGTCAAATGAAAGCTCTGCGATTTTATCTGGCTGATAAACAGGATATTCAAGCACATGGTCCATTTTCATCTTATCTATTAATGCAATTATTTTAATCCCCAGTTCTTCCTCGATTCCATTCATACTTTCCAGTATACATTTACCTTCAGTCCCAATTCCATAAAGTAAAACCTTGTCCATGCCTTTTCCCCCAATATCGTCAGAACGTTTCTCCCATCTTAATCAATGCCAGCATACATTCAAAATCTATCTCTATCACATTTTCGATTCTTTTCTTTCGCAGATTACTTGTCATTTCATTTCTTAAACTTTTATTATCTACAGCGATTACATATACAAACGTTTCGTCCTTTTTAGTTAATTCGCTTAACTCGTTTATTTTCATTCCACAAAGCATATCCTGAATATATGACTTTTGTGAAACTACAATTTTGATTCTCTCCCGGTCTATACATTTGATAAACAAAAGATATTTCACAAATACCTCTGCAAGCTTCCCCGCACCATAAATAACAAATCTCTCTCCTCCCGCCAATACCTGTGTCAGGGTTTCAGTCTGCACATTACAATCCAGATTCTTTATACCTACATTAAGACTTTCCAGGTTGTTTCGAATCGCAGACAGTGTTCGAATATATGTTTGTCTATTCTCCTGTGATGCAAGATTAAACAACGAAACATCCGCTGCCATTTTCAAGTAGCTTCCTTTAAAACACTCATATATGCCACGCTGCACCAGATTATCCTTCAATGCCTGCAGCGCCTCTATAAATGCAAGTGGACTTTTGTCATTTGTAGCCTGGAGACTGCCTGGATTATTCATTCGGTAATACTGCAGTTTTTCATTCAACACCGCTATCCGTTTGGCATATGTCATGGCTGCATACACAAAAAACAAATCGTTTGTTCTTGGAATCTGCTGAAAACAGATATTGTTTTTCACAATAAACTCCCGCAAAAATAGCTTATTCATAGGCCCTGAAGTCGTAAACTGGAAAATGGTGTCCTTTAAATCCGCCGCTGCTTTTACTCCCTCCCCAAAATACTCCTGATGAACTGCTGTCCATGCATCATCAACAGCTTTTTTGCCGACATTATCGTAGCGCAATAAGTCAAACACCAGAATATCCGTATGATCTGCCTCAGCCTTTTTTACCAGCTTTTCAACCATATCCGGCCTGCAGAAATCATCCGCATCAACAAAGAGCAGATACTTACCCTCTGCTTCCCTGATACCACAATTACGTGCCGCACCCGCTGATTGATGATTCTGTTTCAATAATTTTATCCGCTTATCCCTTAACTGATATTTTTCCAATATATGGTATGTATTGTCAGTTGAGCCGTCATCCACACATAAAATCTCAAGTTCTGAATATGTTTGATAAGTTAAGCTGTCCAAACATTCACCAACAAAAGATTCTGCATTATATAAAGGAACGATTACTGATACTAGTCCATTTACCATATACTGATTCTCCACCTATTTTTTATAATCCTTTTAAACTACATAGATCAAATGTAACAAAAAGCCTCCTACAAATACAAATCTAATACATTTTTTTTCCTCGCACTATTCAACCAGTACCCTTTTCGTTTGTATTCGAACATATTATCAGCGCACACCCCATGAGAAAGCAACTGGTTCTTTATATCTTCTGTATAATTTTGGCTTGTATTAATATAATCTACAGCGCAGAAGATACAACGGTGGTTGCACGCATTCGTCAACCCTATTTCCATCTCTATTGGGTATATATTCTCGCCCTTCAGCCACCGTGACACAGTTTCCGGATGGTATATTAACTTGTGTGAGTCCATTCTGATGTTTTCTGCCATCTGCCCTTTTTCCTTTCAGTAATCCTTGCCTCATTTCTGTATCCACAAAATAAAAATGATGCAACTATATATTCAACAGCGTCCCCGCATACTTGAGGACATTCACCTTCTCGACGGCCTCTTTGTTGCCTACAATATTCGCTCCAAGGGCTCCTGCAATATTCCCCATAAAGGTGCCAAGCTCTGTCGGCGCCCCTGCTGCCGCATACAGTCCGGCGATGGAGTAAAACGCGTCCCCGGCACCGATTGTATCTTTTACTGTCAGCGTAAATGCAGGACATTCATGAATGTCCTTCCCGTCTATGCCGTATGCTCCCTCGGAACCTCTTGTAAGCCAGCCATTGCCGTTCAAGTGACCACCAAGTTTTGCAAGTGCGGCATGCTCGTCTGCCATGTCTGACGGGTATGCAAGCTTTAATTCCTTCTGGTCGAGTGTAAATGCATCCGCCCTTGTATATTTTGTAATAACGTTTAGTCCATAATTGGTCGAGTTTGTCTGACAGTTCAACACCAGGTATTTTGCCTTATCCTGTACAAGCTCCTTTATCCTGTCGTCTACCAGCCCATGTCCAAAATCGCACAGAAACACGGCATCAAACTCATCTATCTTCTCCGCAAGTCCCCCGTAAAATTCTTCACGCGCATCTTCTTCATAAGTTGTAGGATTTGGAATGTTATTGACAGAAAAAATTTTTCTGTATTCCTCACGCTTTGCGTTTCTTGTGAGGTAACGGTGCTTGACAATTGTGGGATATGCTGTGCTGTACGTAAATTTCAGGCGCATCCTGTCGGCAAGTCCGTCAAAGAGCTTTAATCGCATCTCCTCCTCATTCCCTACAACTGACATCAATGTCACATTTTCCGTAAAACTCGCAAGGTGTCTTGCGACTGCCGCTGCCCCACCAAGATATTCCTCGGAATAATTCATCCTTGACGAATAATCCTTTCATTTTAGTCATAATATCCAACCCCTTATCATAGCTAGCTTCCCAGTCTGCTATGTCATAATATCCACGCTCTGTATCATAACCGGCTTTCCAGTCTGCTTATAGAGTTGTACGATCGAACTGCTGTCTCCATAATACGCGTCGCTTAGCACAATGGCCCTGTCCACATCTGCTGTGTCGTCGTAGATTCCCCAGCCCTCTGCGATATACTGTTCTTTCAGCCTCGTATACTTTTGCAGGACCTCCGGGCGCATGGATTTGATGGTGCTCTCAATCAATGGGTGCGGGCGCCACATCAGTGCAATATTATCCCTGTTTTCCCGAAATGTATCGAATGTATTTTCGATTTTATTTACCCAACGTTCATTATAGGTGAGCAGTGCTGCGATCCCAGTATTATATAAAATAATCTTTTTCCGGCTGCCATCCTCTTTCTCAATGACCTTCAGCCATTCTTGTGGGATGTCAAGCGCCTCTTTATTTGTATTACATATTTTGTCATATTTTGGCGAGCCAAGCCCCATAAACTTTTGGTTCAGATACTCCAGATCCAGATGCTTTCCCTGCAGTCCATGCTGCTTTGCCGCCTTCAGATACTCATTTACGTATATCTTTTTCATGTCCTCGGACTGCACAATTACTTTGTCCGCATTGATAATACCCGGCATGAAGCAGAAATGTTTTATTCTTTCTATCACCTGCACATTATCAGGCGCTGTTTCTTCCAGCACAAAATATGGTATATAGACCAGTTTTTCCGTATATTTTTTGAGATTTCCCGAAAAAAAATCTGGGTGGACACTTGTGACAAGATTCCAATTGTCATAAGCATTATGTATGTAAATCATATCTGGCTGATGCTTTTCAAAATCAAATTCATCGTACCGTGTAACTGGTACATACGCTGGAAGCTGATCCGCCTCATAGTGCATCTCGCCAAAACTGCCATCCGGTTTTTTGTCATAATATGGTATCGGAATGACATATGCGTCACAGTTTTCATCCTCACAGGCTGCCTTCCACACACTTTCCAGACTGTCCCACATGCTGGCCTTGTACGGGAGAAAGACGGCTTCTTTTCTGATCTGAATGTCATTTTTCAGGCTGTTTACTGCCTTGATGAGCTTCTGCCTTAAAAGTTTATATGTCTTATTTGTATTAATGTCCTTACTTCCAATCAGTTTTTCATGAATCTCGTAAGTCAGTTCACAGTATTCTTCCAAAAGAAGTACGGTCGGATGTCCTTCCCCTTCTGTGTGCTCTATCAAGGTGCCTAATGTAATCCCACCGTTCTGGCATTCCTCCAAAAGCGCCATCGCTGACGGAGTACTGCCCTGTTCTATGAACTTTTTGATCTGGTCATGCGCCTCTTCTATCTGCCTGATCAGTTCTTCCGCTGTCGCTTTTGTGCCTTTCTCATAACCTTCCCCATTCATTTTTTCATAACCAAAACAAATGTTTGCTCTTTTATATAGTGCAACGCTTTATTTTCCTAACTCCCCCAAAAACATAACCGGCCATCGTATGCACGTTTTGCATATTCAGTGCTGATTCGTTTTATCATATGCGTTATCGGGACATTTCTGTCTGTTCATTTTATGATTGACATAAAATTTACTTCGCTCCGCATAAGCTGCGGTCCTGGCATACCCGAGAGCAAAATATTGAAAATCAATATTTCTACTTAGCCAATGCCGACTTTTTGCTTTTGGAACCGTGAAGAAATAACATCGTCTTA
The DNA here is from genome assembly GCA_910588755.1 of uncultured Lachnospiraceae bacterium. Classification (GTDB taxonomy): domain Bacteria; phylum Bacillota; class Clostridia; order Lachnospirales; family Lachnospiraceae; genus COE1. Next base: position 4,622 of record CAJUQZ010000011.1, read on the forward strand.
CTGCAAAATTATTTCTTCACGATTCCATTCCAGCATCGCCAGACTTCCGACCGTATAACCGGTTTTTCTGACAGAGCTGGAATTTGTATGTTAATGTATGTTTTCTGCGATCCGTTACACGGTAAAATCATCTATCGATCATTCATTCCCAGATACATACAGATTAACCGATATTAATGACAGATAACAAAAAGGAATTATTTTTTCTCAAATTACTTTTTTCGCTAATAATCTTTCATAAATCATTTTTTGCCAGGTATTTCTGTTGTATATTTTTTGCGGAATTAAGGGCGATTGTTGTCGTCAGGCCGCAGCCCTCGCATGCAAATTGCTTCCCTTGTCTTTTTCCTTTTGCACCACATGCAAAACAGACGGTTCCTGTGTGGCTAGAGTTAATCTCCACAAGCTCTATGGAATGAATCCTGCATTTATATGCAAGTCTTTCCCTGATATAGCTATTAAAATTCCGTGCCAGCTTCCTATTTGCTGACTTGGCATAAATCTTTGTCCTGTTTTTCGTGACTGGTCTGGTAATCACGATTCTAGCTGGCTTTTCATCCCTGAGCATTCTGTTGATTTCGGAATTGATGAAGGTCGTTGTCCGAACACGCCCTCTTTCTTTTTGCCTGTCATATTTTGCTTTTCCAAGATTGTTGGCCTCTATTTGCACTGCTTTTTTGCGATCGCCAGCCTCTGTACTCTGCATATATGCAGTATACATTTTGCGGCGTTCTCTGTTCTTATTTGCCAGCCGTTCTGTCTCGGGATTTGTCAACTCCTCTAATGCTTCCCCATAAATGTGTTCGTTGGATAATGTGAACATATCCCTGCTGCCTATATAGATATATACTGTGTTGGTGTAATCCTGGTGTTTCTTCACCCGTGTCTCTACCGGCACTGCAAGGACAACATCCTTCTGCCGGATTTGCAGCTGCAGCTGTCTGTCAAATGTACGATTGTCCCGCAATGGTATGGAAACTCTCTTTCGCGGAATCCTGCACACGATACGCAGCGCACCGTCCCTGTAGGAATACCCATTGGGTGAGACGCGAAAGGAATCTGTGTTTTCTGTCCTAGGCTGCGTCAGGTATCTCCTCGTAAGTCTGCGCAGCAGATTGTTTAGACGGTTTACGTCAATATCAAGCGCTGCTGCATTTCTGGGCATCTCGTATTCCTGATGGTTTAAAATGGCGGCATACACACCATTCATTTTCAATACCGTTCTAAGATAGAGCCTATCGTCATTGCTGAGATTTTCATTCGCAGTTATGCGCTCGCTGATTTTGTTTCTCACTGTTCCCCAGCTGCATTTGATATTTGTGACAGCCTCTGCAATTGCTAGCTCATAGTACACTGCAGGGAGGTTTAGCTGCTCCCGCAGTCCACAGTATCGCATTTCGTTTAAAATATTATAGACAGGTGTCAGGTTGTTCAGATTTTTAATTCCTGAATATTTCCCATATACATGATTTTTGACTTTGCAGTAATCAGCCGCTATCCCTCTTAGAAACGTCATTGTCTCCTCTGGTAACGGTTCGCTGTATTGCCAGACTGTTTTTGTCACAGTGCTGTTTGCGGACACTATCTCCATTGCGTTGCCCTTTTCTGTGAAATCTCTGGATTTCATATGTGAACATATGATTAATGCATACTATTTCTATATAAATAGCGTAAACTCTCGAGATACCTTCTGAAATTTTGCAGATTATACTATTCTGCGAAAAAGGGTTGAAAGCCTGATAAAATGAGCGTTAATTTGTCGGCCTGACCAGAAATCTGACAACAAATCATAAAAGTATCAAAGTAAGGGACTTCCTTCAGTTCATTTATCTATAGTAATTTGACCACAAAACAGACCATAAAATTCTAACATGTAATTTTGGCTTGTATTTTCTTATAAAAATAGCCATTTTTCGTATTTTTTGCCAGCTCTTTCCTATAGGTTTTTGAAAAAAAAGAATTGTCATTTATATTAAAACGTGATAGACTATTGTCGATATATCTAGTGTAATAAGACGAATATATGAAAAATTTCGCAGAATAGTATAATCTGCGAAATTTTTTTCATAATCAAAACCATTCTTTCGAACTTTAGTTTTGTAGTGGTTACTATTTTCTAAGAGATTGCATTGTTACTATTTCCAAATAATAGCACAAAAAAAGCAGGGGATGTTCTATCCCCTGCTTTCAATTTTGTTATTTTCTTTTCAAAGCACATACCATGCTGCTGGTGCACCACCGCACCCTTCCTACACAACGGCCTCCACGATCACTTTACCATCAATCCGAAGCTCTTTTACGCCGACCTCTTTCCTATACGCATAGATCTCCTCTGCCACGGCCTGCAGATCCATGTCGGTACGATGGTCATTTCATACTCTACGAGCATACCCACAATAATCTCCACAGTCCACATAATTTTCCTTAATCTTTTTTAATCTGCCCTCAAGGCTGACCATATAATGCCTCTGTGGATCACAGGAACCTGTTGTATTAAATATTTCCCTTCTAAACCGATACCGAAATTTTGTCACTTTGCGCAAGATTTCATTGTTAAGTACCTAACTCGGATAAACCAACAGCGAAATTTCTCCATATTGCGCAAGATTTCGTTGTTACGTTCCTGACGAACTTGTCTAGATCCATCATACCACATCATAATATGAACCACAAACGATTTCCTTTCAGTCAGCATAACCCAAAATTCACAGTCCTAACGCCACTACCCATATATCCGAAACACCTTCCCATCCCGCACCATCACAGGAATCACATCGATCGGCGCCGGCACAGTCACAGTCTGCCCGCCCTCATAAACCTCATGCGTGTAGGCGTCCGTCCACTGCGCGCCTTCGGGCAGATAGAGCGTCCGGCTGCCCACACCTGCCTCCATGACGGGCGAAACTAGAAGATCCGGCCCGAACATATAGGAATCCTCCACCTCCCATGCTGCCGGATCCTCCGGAAAATCATAAAACAGCGGGCGCATCACAGGCGAGCCGCTCTCGCTTGCCTGCCGCATACAGTCCCTGATATACGGTCTTAGGTTTTCCCTGATAAACAGATACTTTTTCAGAATCTCATAATTGTCCTCGCCAAAACTCCACACCTCATTGTCCTGTCCGCTTGTCAGCTGGCGCACACCGTTTCTAAACTCCTGTTCACGCTCATACCACGGGGAGCGCTCCCCATGCATACGAAATACCGGGCAGAAGGCCCCCCACGCAAACCAGCGCACCAGTAGCTCCCTGAACGCCGGATCGCTGATGTCCCCGCCCAGAAAGCCGCCAATATCCGAGGTCCACCACGGAATCCCGGCGATTCCCATGTTCAGCCCCGCTTGCAGCTGCTCCCGCATCGCACGGAATGAAGAGCAGATATCGCCCGACCAGGTGAGCACACCGTATTTCTGACTACCTGCCCACGCACAGCGCACCAGGCTCATGACATCCGTCTCGCCCTCCGCCGTAAGCCCGTCATAAAATCCCTTTGCATATCCCACTGGGTAGGTGTTGGTACACTGTAATGCCGGCCCTGCAAAGTAGCGGTAATTGTCAAAATCATAGGGGCCATACTCTGGTTCTGCCTCGTCGAGCCAGAAGCAACGGATTCCATATTTGTAATAATTCTCCCTGCATCGCTCCCACACAAACTTTTGCGCACCTGGGTGCGTCGCATCGTAAAATACAGTGTTTCCCATCCATGTCATATGATTCTGGTTTCCGCGGTCGGCGTTTACCAGATAGCCCATTTCGCTCATCTTTCCAAAATTCTCGCTCCGCTCGTCCACGGTCGGCCAGACGGACACGACAGTCTCTATGCCAAGCGCCTTCAATTCCTTCACCATCGCCTCCGGGTCTGGCCAATCGAGCGGCTCGAACTTAAAATCACCCTGCATTGTCCAGTGGAAGAAGTCAATCACAATCGCATCCATTGGCAACCCGCGCTTCTTGTGCTCCCGCGCAACCGAGAGCAGCTCGTCCTGCGTGCGGTAGCGAAGCTTACACTGCCAATATCCAAGCCCGTACTCCGGCATCATCGGTGTCCGTCCTGTGGCAAGGGAGTACTGCGCCTCAATCTGGGCTGGCGTATCACCCGCCGTGATAAAATAATCCATTTTTTTGGTGCTCTTTGCATGCCACTCCGTCTTGTTTGTTCCAAATGTGGCTGTACCGATTGCTGGATTGTTCCAGAGAAACCCATAACCCCTGTTAGACACCATAAAGGGCACGCTTGCCTGTGAATTTCTGTGCGCCAGCTCAAGCACTGCGCCCTTTTTGTCCAGATTTTTCTCCTGATACTGCCCCATTCCAAAGATCTTCTCACTATCAAACGCCTCAAACCGCGCAGTCAGCTCAAAGTCCGTGCCGCCACACAGCGGTTTTAACTCCCTTGCCGTAACCCGAAGCGGCACACAATAACGGTTGATCCTGTCGCGCGTGCGCCAGTACTCCTGCGTCAAGAGCGCACCTTTTTGATTGTAATAGGAAATCCAGCCTTCGTGCGACACCTTTGCCGTAATATTCCCGTTTGTGATGCAGGCCTGCGTCGCCGTCTGGTGGTATTTCGCATACGCCTCACTTTTGTACCAGGGATCTGTCACGTCAATTTCCTCAAAGGTAATCTGCGGTGTGATCTCCTCCATTTTCTCAGTGAGTGCCCAATCGTTTGTATCCATCTGCGGCACCGCGCTCATGCGCACACGCAGGGAATTTGCCCCCCACGGCGCGATCCACACGAACCCTTTTCCCTCCGCAATCACCAATTTGTTCCCTTCTTGATAAATATGAATCGTATAACCTCCACTTTAAATCCAGCTGCCCTCAAAACAGCTGCGCCTCTTACTGTCTTTCGTCCCCACAATAACCCTATCGCAGCATTTCACCATACTTTAGCCCATTTGAGCCTGTGGCGAGATAAAACCGGCCAAAAACGCGACAGTCCCCATCGATGCTGTTGATCTCGCCGTACATCTGTCTGTCCGTGTTCAACCGCTCATAGCTTTTCCCCTCGTCAAGCGTTCTGAAAAAACCGTACTCACCATCTATAATACCATTAAAATAGACCGCCTTATTATCCTTATAATAGTCGCTCTCCGGTGAAATAATCCCCAGCCCCAGCCGGAATACACTGTCGCCTTCCTGGCTTAACCTTGTTGTTTTTATGGCATCTGTGTCAGAATTGTATTCCAGCTTCCAAAGCCCATGCGCTCCAAGCGCCATATAAAATACGCCCTGTTTCCCGGTCTCTGCGCGCACTTCCGTCTTGTTGGCGCAGTCGATTTTCCCAAAATGCACCCTGGGAAACGCTTCCGGGAGCGTTTTTTCGTGGTAGGTGCTGCCGCCGTCCCTGCTGACATAAAAGTCTGAGTGGTCGCCAAAGGCATAGAAAATACTGCTGTCCACCCTGTCGGAAAAGACCTTGATATCCCCCTGTGTCTTGCGCCTCCCCTCCTGTGAAAAAAACCTGCACACCGAAAAGCTGACACCTGCGTCATGGCTTGCAATCACCCTGCGCACCGGAAGGCTGCTACCGTCCGCGACAGACCACACAATGTTTAGGCAGTCTGGCGACATCGCTACCCAGCCTGAATTGACATTTGGATTCTCTATATTTTTTAATGCCTCGTCCAATTCGCTGTCCAGACCAAACGGCATGTCCAGCCTTGTGAAGGTGCGCCCCTGATCGTGTGACAGGATCAGTCCGCCCTTCGTCTTTCCCGTCCAGTTTCCGCGCGGCGTCACGACAAGAACATTGGGATTTTCGTCTGAAAAATCCGCATTGATACATGTAATATACCTGTTCCCGTCCTGGTCCGCAAAAGAATTCGCGCAAGGCTTGCTCAGATCTGTAAACGCAAAGCCGCCCAGATCCCCCAGGATATCAACAACCTGCACATCTCCCCTTGGCATGGCATAGACATTTAGGTGCACCGTCTCCTCGATGCCATCACACCAGTCTGTAAAGCGGCATACCTGATCCCTTAAATTCCGTGTCCTAAAAACACCAGTTCCCGTATTGAACCAGGCCTCATTGTCATCATAGGGATTCATCTTGATATCGCTTAGCCAGTGAATCAGCGAATGTCCCCCGTTGCACGCAGGCTGCATATACGGTGCCCGAAACACCATCTCTCCCTCGGCCAGGTCATACAGAATCTCCTGCCAGCTCTCCCCATAATCATACGAGCGAAACACGCTGTCCCCGTCGTCCTTCACAATCGTGGTACACACAACCATTCCCGGCGTCTGTGTGGACACATCAATGCCAGAAAAACCATAATCAAGCGGCTCTCCAGTCACGCCGGAAAAGCTGTCTGGCACGGCTCCTTCTGCTTTCTCCGCCATCATGGGTGTGATCTCTTTATATGTGCCGATTCTGCCATTTTCCAGCAGCTCATAGCGCGCAACCCTGCCGTCAATCGTATCACCCGAGTCACAGCTATAGCCATTTTCCAGCACATAAGAGCGCCGCCCAGTGGATGCGAAGGTCACATACAGGTATTTTTCGTCCGACGCGCACCGCTGTGCCACCAGACCATTCAGGCGGCACCCCTCTATGACGCGCCCCTGCGGCTCCGGAAGCTTCTCAAAATGCGCGCCGTCATCATAGGAGACATACAGGCTGTGCCCGCGCATGGCATTTTCGTGGTCCATTCCCGTCACACCCGCAGAGGCAACCAACAGCGCATCGCCAATTTGTACTACAAATGTTAAGTACTCCTCTGGCAGGGCGGCAAGCTTTTGCCAGGCCCTGCCCTGATCGCCTGTAACCCACAAGCCTTCCTGCTGGCTTGCATAGTACAGTTTCTTCGGGTTCTTCTGATCCACGGCCAGTCTTTCCCCCGTCCCACGGCCATTGAGGTTTCCGTGAATCATTACCGGTATCCTCTCATACCTGAAATGTTCGCCGTAATCCTCTGATATTGCCAGCACCCCGGATTTTTCCGCATAAATCCCACAGGCGATATACAGCATGGCCGGATTTGTGTCATCGAGCGCAATCGAGATCGGAAATGTCTCGCTAAGATCCTTCATGGTGACATGGGATATCAAGCTCACCCACTGCTGTTCTTCTGCATCAAACCGATATGTGCCACCTATGTCGGTTCTGGCATACAAAACATCCCTTTTCCCTTTGTGATACAAAAACCCCGTGACATAGCCGCCCCCCGGAATGGGAAGGTTCTGATACGTATATGAAACTTGTTTCATCGTGTTATCCTCCGTTCATGATTCATCATTTTTTCATTCGTTTGCCCTTTCGGGCATGTATCATGCCTGATTATATTATACGATACAGCCTGCCAGATAAATACCTGATAGATTAGCTTATTATTCTGTAAGTATTACACATCGCCTGGCGCCACATCGTATAACTGTGTCATACCGCCTACCAGTATAAGCCTGTTGTCCGTATAAATCTTTGCAAACTGGTCCATGCCAAGCGGGTTTATGCCGCGTCCGGCCTCGATCGTGTAGCCGGGACGGTTGTACGCCTCGATAAACCAGTCCTTATATCCTGCATAGCCCGACGCGTAGGGCGTCTCCTCCACCTGGTAACCGCTGACCCTGCCAAAATACTCCGCGATGCGCCTCGACCGCGCCGGCTCGTAGTCTAGGTATCTCCAGTAGATAACCTCGCCCTGTGTGTGGTAGGCAAGTATCAGCTGGAAATCATGGGCTTTTGTAAAGTGATACATATTGATGCTCTCGACTGCTGACAGCGGCGCCTCCCCCACAAAATCCCTTGGCGCCGGCGATGTGTAGCCCTGCGCGAACTTGATCTTCCTGGCATTCTCCCAGCCCGCCGGGAACTGGAGATTCAGGTCGATTCCGTTAATATTTGCCTTCCAGCCATCAGGGTAGGGGATCGACGGATAATCTGACGAGATGGCCATTGTCTGCTCGACGTACTCCTCATTGCGAATCATGCCATTTACAAGATCTGCGCCGTCCGGGTTGACCATCGGCACCAGAAACAGACTGTATGTACGAAAAAGCTGTTCTGTGTCTGCCCCATAGAGGTCCTCTCCCTCCGCGTAAGCTTTTGCGTATGCCTCCGCAAATTTCAGCAGAACTGGTGTTGTGATCCACTCGTTGGCGTGAAAACAGGCGCTGTAGCAGACCTGCGTTTCCCCCTCTCCAAGCTGCAGATAGCACACCTCCCGGCCCATAACGCTCTTTCCGATACAGCCCGAAACCAAAAACGGATACCGAACCTCGAGTCCCTCTAGTATGAACGCCGTAAGGCTCGACGTGTACGGTACGCTCTCATCTACCAACGCAAAAGAAAAAGGAACGTAAATCCGCGTCCCTATCTGTAGATTCATGGCATCGAGCGACGGATTTGCCGTCAATATGGATGATACCAGCGTATCATATGTATCCGCTATTCCCCACAGCGTTTCCCCCGCCGTGACCACATGTGTCGTATAACCCTTGAGATAGGGTGTAAGCTTCGCCCACGCAGCCCTGTCCGCATAGCAGCCTACGCCCTCCCCCATAAACGCCTTCAATGCGCTGCAGGTCGCCCTGCCAAACCGACCGTCTATCTCAACCGGATAACCAGCCCTCCTCAAAGCCAGCTGTAGATACATCACTGCAACACCCACGTCCCCAACATAAATATTCCGCATAACCTTATTTTTCCACTTATCCTGTCTTTGGTATAATCTATGCCGAAAAACGATGTGTCATGCATTGAAAACCATTCTATATAATTTTGCTAAGACTCTCCTGTATACCTCTTACAACCTCTGGCTTATTCATCGAATACACATGGACATGCTTAATCCCATTTGCAATCAGGTCAATAATCTGGTCTGTGGCGTAGATGATGCCCGCCTGCTGCATCGCCTCCGGGTTGTTGCCAAAGCAGTCCACGATGCTGCGAAACCGCATCGGTACATTGCAACCCGACAGCCTCACCGCACTGCGCAGCTGAGAGGGCCTTGTGATTGGCATGATCCCCGGAATAACTGGGACATCGATTCCCGCCTCGCGCACCCGGCAGAGGAAATTATAGAAAATATTGTTGTCAAAAAACATCTGTGTCGTCAGGTACTCGCAACCGGCCTCGACCTTTTTCTTGAGATTCAAAATATCCTCCTGCGAGTTCTCCGACTCGACATGTCCCTCCGGATAGCACGCCCCGCCGATGCACATGCCGCCAAACGCCCTGATATCCGCCGCAAGCTCCGACGCATAGTGATAGTCTATAAAAGGCTCCCCCTCAAAGTCCTTTGGCCTGTCGCCGCGCAGCGCTAGCACATTCTCTATGCCAGCCGCTCGCAGCTCCTCCAACGACTCCTGGATCTTCTCCTTCGTCGCACCGACACAGGTCAGATGCGCAATCGTCGTAACGCCGTACTCCTCCTGGATTCCCTTCGCAAGCTTTAAGGTGTTGCCGCGCGTACTCCCGCCCGCGCCGTATGTCACACTCATGTAGCTTGGCTTTAACTTCGCGACGCCATACGCCGCTTTCTGCACCGTCTCATAGTCCGCCGTAACCTTTGGCGGAAATACCTCAAAGGACAGCGTGACTTCTTTTTTCTGTAAAATCTCATTTAATTTCATTGTGATACTCCCTTATACTCTTATGCGTCCATTTTTCGGTCCAGTTTCTCCTCAAACACTTCCTCCGGGACCGGTTTGCTGTAGCGGTAGCCCTGCGCCACATAGGCGCCAATCTCCATCATGAGCTCTGTGTCATTCTCATTCTCGACACCCTCGCACACCACCTGTGCGTCCAGATCCTGTGCTAGGTTCACGATATTCTTCATAATCTTGACCTGTCTTACACGGTTCTCATTGTTTAGCAGAAATGAGCGGTCAAGCTTGATGACAGATGCCGGAATCTGCTCAAACACGCCAAGCGATGAGTAGCCAGAACCAAAGTCATCAATTGAGAGCCGAATTCCTTTTTTGCGCAATATCTCAACAGTCTCCTTCACCTTGTGCTGCTGGAGCTCCTCCACAACCAGCGTCTCTGTAATCTCGACCTCAATGTACTCCTTCGGAATCTGGTATTTGTCCATCACGGCCTCAAACTGGTCTGGAAAGTTTTCTTTGGTAAAATGAATCCTCGAGAAGTTGCAGGAGATCGGAACCACCCGCTTCCCAGCGTCCATGCGCCGCCTAAGTAATTTGCATGCGCATTCCATGACAAAAAAGTCAATCTCCGTAATGCGCCCTGTCTGCTCAAAATATGGCACAAAATACCCTGGCGCCTTGATCGCGCCATTGTCCGTCGGATCCTTGAAGCGCACAAGCGCCTCTGCACCCACAATCTGCTCGCTCCTGATATCGACTTTTGGCTGGTAAAACGCCACAAAATCTTTGTTGATATCGACCGACTCTAACAGCTTTTCCCTGTCATGATTCTCCTTCAGCTGGACACGCAGGTTCTCATCATAAATCCGAATCTCGTTGCTGTAGCTGTTCTTCAGCAAATCAGACGCCTGTATCGCATAGGAGATGAACACCTGTATGTCATCGCTTCCAGGCGGGATACAGCACACCCCCATCGTGATGGGCATACGCATATCGGCCATTTCATAAATGCGCTGCGTGATCTTATCTTCCAGCGCGGCAAGCCTTGTCTCAAGCTGCGGCAGGCTGTCATACCGCACAAACAGGACGAAGTGGTCTCCCTGGCTTCTTGCATACTGCTCCTTCTCGCTGTCCGTGTTCTCTGCCAGCACACACACCATCAATTCTAGAATCTTCTGTCCTGCATGCCAGCCATACAGGGTATTGTACCGCCGAAACTGGCAGATATCCATGTAGACAACCGCATATTTCTGGTTTCTGTCCGCCGCAAGCCGCTGCTGTGCCCTGTATTTCAGATAATTCAGGTTCCATATATTGAGCTCCGCGTCCTTGTACATCAGCTTTTGTATCCGCCTGCTGTCCCGCAGCATATGCAGCATCACCAACACGATGGACGCCGCAATCAGAATCACAATCACGATAATCAGCACGCTGTGGGACCTGATAAAGCTCTCCACACTGTTCCTGGCAAACAGATTATCCTTGAGCATATAATCATTTACCATCTTGTCGGTCACTTCAATCAGCTCTTTGTTCAATATGCTAAGAAGCGGAGAATCCGCATCGTCCTTCACCGCCATATAGATAACATGCGCGTCGTTTAGTACACTGCGGATCTCAAGCTTATTTAGCCGCAGATTTGATCCGAGCAGGTATTCTGACAGATAGCCGTCACAGATCGCAGCGTCCGCCTTTCCCTCATTCACGGCATACAGACAATCAAGCTGTGAGTCAAAAACCAGAATCTGCGCGTCCTCATTCACTAGCGCGGCGATATTCTCCTCGTTGTCGCCGTACTTTACAGCCGCAAGCGCCTTAATCTCGTTTGTGGCGCTGTCCCGCTTCATGATAATTACATGCGGCACTTTCGCGTAGGTCTTCGTCACCGCAATACCGTCATTTCTCATGCTCTTTGGCGTGTCTCCGCAGTAATCAAGTATGTCGATGCGCCCATCTAAAAGCGCCTGTTTCGCCTCATCCATATTTTCCAGCCTGACATACTCAAATGTCAGTCCCGTGAGCACGGACACCTCGTCTAATACCTGCTTGGCAAGTCCGTGGTATACGCCCTCATTTTCGTAAGAAAACGGATAGTACCCATCAAAGTAACCGACAGTAATCGTCTTCTTCTCCTCGATATAATACTTCTCGTCCTGTGAGAGCAATATTGTCTGATCCAGCCTGCTATCATAATATTTTGTAATCAGCTCATTTTCGAGATCCGGCCGCTTCATCTTGATATCCGCAATACCCTGATTCAGCTCCCGCATCACCTCGTCATTTCCCCTGTACGAG
>CAJUQZ010000011.1:16480-51920 GCA_910588755.1 uncultured Lachnospiraceae bacterium
TCCTTGATCTCTGTCAGAGAGTGCACCATCGCATCAATCTGCTGCTGTGCAAGCGCCTCGTGAAGCTCTGCGGTATTATCATACTCTTTTACCCGGGGATTGCGGATACCGTGGTCTGAGAGATACTCGTAAAACTCCGCCTTTCTGATATAGGTTTTCACGATGCCAAAGGTAATCTGCCCCATCGCGTCAAAATCCTCATAGGGCAGGTCGCTGCTGCCGTTTACCGCGATTGTTCCAAAGGTGTAGCCGCTCGCAAGATTTGCATACTGATAAATCTCTGCCCGTTCACTGGAAAACTGCGCAGAGCCGACCAAGTCAATCTGTCTGTCCGCGAGCAGCTGCAGCGCCATGTCCCAACTATCGCACTCCACATACGCAATCTCCCAGTTTACATAGTCGCAGAGTGCCTCGAGATACTCCACGTCCATGCCGCTGTACGTCCCGTCCTCATTCTTTTCATTGTAGCCCTCCATCGGAAAGAAGCCAACCTTCACCGTGCGCTTCTGCGCGCCGTACACATGTGCTATGCCGATCCTGTCCGCCAGAGCGCAGACACAGATGATAACCAACATGACGGACAATACCACACCTTTCCTGATATTCGTTCTTTTTCTTTGCTTGTACATCGTTATTACCCCATTTACATATCCTGCGTGCAGCCTGTTTTGCCATCACATCGCTGCACCGTCCATCTCTTCTGTGTTCATTATAACATGTCTTTTGATGTATTGAAATCCAAATTTGATACATTCGCCAAACTTTATCGTGCAATGGACATGCGCATTCCTGAATCTATCGACATCAGGACCAAAGCGCCACAACCTCCCCGACGACAATCACGGCCGGTGCCTTGATGCAGGCTTGTGCAGCCTTTACTGCTATGTCCGCAAGTGTCCCCCGCACGATCTCAACACCCGAGTCAAAACCGCCATGTATCACCGCTACAGGTGTGGATACCTTCTTTCCAGCAAACACAAGTTCTTCTGCAATCTGTGTCAGATGCGCAAATCCCATCAGAAACACCAACGTCCCCTCCAAGCGGGCAAGCTGCGCAAAATCAGGCCCTGCCGCCAGATTTTTGTCCCGCTCCCCAGTGGCCGTATACCCTGTAATCACATGAAAACTCCTGCTGACTCCCCTGTGTGTAACCGGGATTCCCGCAAACGCCGGCACGGCAATACAGGACGTAATTCCCGGAATATATTCTACCCTGATTCCTGCCGCCTGCAACGCCATCAGCTCCTCCATGCCCCTGCCAAAGACATACGGGTCGCCGCCTTTTAGACGAACCACCAGACCGCCCTCGCGCGCCTTCTTGACGAGAAGCGCATTGATCTCATCCTGCTGCATACTGTGTTTTCCACTGCGCTTTCCCACATAAATCTGTTCACAACTCTCCGATGTATGATCCAAAAGTCCTGTGTCAATCAAATCATCGTACACGAGGATATTTGCCCTGCGTATCGCGCGCAGCCCCCGCACTGTAACCAAGTCCTGACGGCCACAGCCCGCACCGACAAGCAGAACGCTCCCTGCCCTCCCCGCGCATTCCTCCTGCCCGTCCACCATATATCCCGCAAGTCTCTGCATCGTCTCCTGCGCATCAAATATCATATTGTGGTCCATGCATGTCTGCGCCATCTCCTTCAGAAACGCGGATCGCCTGTCTCGGTCACCAATGTGCGCCTTTGCAAGCGCCCTTAAACTGTCAAGATACGCAAGTATTTCCTCCATATCCGCCGGTATCAGCGACGCAATCTGGCTGCGAAGCGACGCCGCGACCCCCGGGCTTGCCCCCTCCGTCGAGATACCGATGCTAAGCTTTCCCGCCTTTACAAGCGATGGGAAAATGAAGCTGCCTGCGTCCTTGTCATCCACCACATTGACCAGTATCCCCTGTTCCCTGCACAGCGCCCCGATTGCCGCGTTGGTCCCCTGGTCGTCCGACGCAGCGATGACAAAGCCCATCCCCTTTATATCTCCCGGCTCAAACGCCCTGCTTATGAGACAAATGTCATTTTCCAGGGCAGTTTTTAAAAGCTCCTCTGTAAACCGAGGCGCCACCACTGTCAGCTTCACTCCGTATGGCAATAATTTTTGCAGCTTGTGGAGCGCCACCCGCCCGCCTCCTGCGATCAGTCCCTTTTTGCCGCTGATATCCACAAAAAATGGAAAATACGCCATTTCCAAATCCTCCCAAACTCTCTCGGAACGTGCCTGAAAAACGCTTTCTGCCAAAGCTGCATAGCATCAACCCTCCCGCACCCGGAATATGACCTCGAACAGCCCATATATGAGGGGCTGATGTATCATATATATGAAAAGGGAATGCCTCCCAAGCCATTCAACGGGGCGCAGCAGCCCTTTTTCAAGGTATGCCATAACTTTTTTCCCACTGCAGAAGCGAAACACAAAATATCCCGCCGCAAACAAAAACAACCACGGCAAAACTGAAAAATAATCCGTCGAGTAAAAATCCCGGCCCGGAAAACCAAGATATGCCGTAAATACGTTCTGATACCACGCAACCGGTATCCTGCAAAGGCGCCACGCCCCAAACCCAAGATACCCCTCGTTGACGTTCCTTGTCAGAAAAAACAGCAGCCAGCTGACAGCCATTCCGACAGCTGGCTGCACACGGACAAGCCACCTGTCAAACACGTTCATAAAGAGCATGCAGGAACCGATAAGAGTCAACACCCCAAAAATCACCCGGTTCTGCGGCATGACAACCACTGTCACCAACGTGATCAGCGCTCCGCCCGCAAAGACGGTGACACCCCTCCTCCACACATGCCTGCCAAGTGGCCAACAAAATCCAGACAGAAAGATAAACGTCCAGCAGATGCCCTGCTGCCAGACATACGCCCCCCTTGTCCGATACCAGTCCCAGTCTGTATGATACATGTAAACCAGATCCCACGCAGCATGATACACAATCATGTTCAACAGCGCTATACCGCGGATTCCGTCCAGCTTTTCATATCTTTTTCTATCCATATCCGTCCCCTTACATATACCCCCGCCCAATTACCCTATCTCTACTATATACCAAGATTGCCCACGAAACAATACAAAAACAGTTCTTTTGTTTTTCGCTGCCCCAGATCACTCTATATGACACGCTCTATATTACAATAGAGAAATCAACAGCTTTTGCCAGTCACGGCCTATGCGTTGATAATACACATATACAAAGGAGAAAAAACATGGGAAGACATGTAGAAAACATTCGGCGACGAAAAGACGACGGTCGTTGGGAAGGACGCTACAAAGTGTACCACGAAGAAAAAAAGAAGTATGTGTACCGCTCTGTATACGGGCACACATACGATGAAGTCAGAGAAAAACTCTCAGTAAAACGCTCTATAGAGAAGCTGGCTGCAAAAAATATCCTGTACAGCGACAGCCCTGGTGAATCCGGCAACGCTGTCTTGTTCTCGCAGGCCGCCGACGAATGGCTTGCATATATCCAAAAAAAATGCAAATATTCTACCTACATTAAATACAGCACCATATATGGAACACATGTTTGTAGTCTTCTGGGTGACAGTCCCCTAATTGATGTCACGGACGCCAGACTGCAGGCTGAAATTCCCGAACATCTGTCCGAGAGCATTTATTGTATCGTCAACCAGATTCTGCGCTACATCAACAGCCATTATTACACAAAGCTCCCGCCACTGACAAGAGACAATACCCGCGCGGAGAAAAAATCGATCGAGACGCTCTCCCTGTCAGAACAGACCAGGCTTCTTAGCTGTCTCTACACGAAAATGGATAAATACAAGACCGCAACCTACATCTCGCTGTGCCTAGGGCTTAGGCTCGGGGAAATATGTGCACTGAAATGGTCTGACATTGATTCCTCCAACCTGACTCTGACCATCCGCCATACCGTACAGCGAATCACCAGCGCAGCCCTGTCTGATGAGATCGCAAAGACTGACCTGTTAGAAAGCGAGCCCAAAAGTGACTGCTCCAAACGAATCATTCCCATATCCTGTGAGCTTTTGCGCATGCTCGACCGGATTTATAGCAAACAGCCCTATATCTTTGGCACTGACCGGCCGTTAGAGCCCAGGACTATGCAGTACCAGTTCAAAAGAATCTTAAAGGAAGCCGCTGTCGATGACAGAAACTTCCATATACTGCGCCACACGTTTGCGACAAACTGCGTGGAAAAGGGCGTAGACATCAAGAGCCTTAGTGAAATCCTGGGGCATTCTGATGTCAAAATTACCCTAAACCGCTATGTCCACCCGACTATGGACGTCAAGCGGCTACAGTTAGAACAGCTGATTCACTTTTATAACCAGATATACAGTCAGGCGCTTTAGAGCGCCTGCACTTATTTTTTATTGACCTTGTCGCTGACCTTCTTCGCCTTCTTGGGCTTATTGATGTCATATTTCATCTCATACGCCTCGAAAAGTTCCCGGTACATCGTATTGTTCATCTCGCGGATACTCTTCTGGTATTCATGCGTGTCGAAATCCTCCGCCTCCGACTCGAGCAGCGCGACCGCCACATTAGAACAGTGTGCGCCAATCCGCTCAAAATCTGTCAGAATATTGTTGAATGCAAACCCTTGCTTTAACTCACATTTCCCATTCCTAAGGCGCGTGATATGCCTTGATTTGAGCTCGTTGCACAGCACGTTGATAAGCTCACGCAGCGGTTCTACACGGATTGCCAGGTCAACATCGTCAAAAGTAAACGAATCCACTGTGACCTCGAGAATCTCCTTGACCGCCCCCCCTAAGACAGACAGTTCATAAGTCGCCTCGTCCGAGAAGGAAATCTTCTTCTCATAGAGCTCGTTTGCCGACTTTGACAGGTTGACCGCATGGTCACCTAGGCGCTCAAAATCGCTGAGTGTATGCAGGAAAATGGACACCTGCTTCGACTGGTTCTCTGTCATATCGCGCCCTGTCAACTGCATGAGGTATGTACCTAACTTGTCCTCATACTTGTCAATCAGATTCTCTTTTTCCAGGACCTTATTGTAACGGTCCTCCGTATAATTATCAAAAAGCCCCATTGCGCGCACAATATTTTTTCGCGCCTTCTTCGCCATACCGTTGAGAGCCGTGTGGCTCTGGCCGATTGCAAGCGCTGGATAACGCAGGAAGCGCTCCTCTAACAGGTCGAAATCCGCCTGCTCCTCCTTGTCCTCGGCTGTATCCTTCACCAATGTGAACACCAGTTTCTCAATCCACCGGATAAATGGAAACAGAATGACAACCGTCGCAAGCCGAAACACCGTGTTTAAAATTGCAATCGCAATCGGGCTCATCGTCATATCCATAAAGTCAAAGTGAACAACAGCATTGACCGAATAGAACACGGTCGCCCAGAAAACCATGCCAAACAGATCATTCATCAGATAGATGAGCGCTGTCCTCTTGCCGTTCTTGTTCGTCCCGATCGAGGAGAGCAGAACCGGACACGCCGCACCTACACCGATACCTAGTGTAATCGGAAACGCGGACGCAAACGAGATTGCCCCAGTCACGGACAGCGCCTGCAAAATACCGATCGACGCGGACGCGCTCTGCAAAACCGCCGTGAACGCAATACCGACCAGGATACCCATAAACGGATTGGAAAACATGGTGAGCGTGTTGACAAAATGCGGATTCTCCTTCAGTGGAGACACCGCGCCGCTCATGCTCTGCATACCAAACATCAGTATGGAAAACCCAAGCATAATGTCACCGACATTTTTATAAGTACTCTTCTTGGAAATCATCTTGAACAAGATACCAATAATGGAAACAACCGCCGAGATTGTCGTCGTGGACAGAAGCTGCGCGATGCCGCCAGACCCCTCTATGTAAGACAGACATAAGATCCAGCCGGTAATACTCGTACCGATGTTTGCCCCCATGATGATACCGATTGCCTGTGCGACCTTCATCATGCCTGAGTTGACGAAGCCGACCACCATGACCGTGGTCGCCGACGAGGACTGTATGATCGCCGTGACCGCCGTTCCCAGAAGCACGCCCTTGATCGGCGTGCTGGTGAGCTTATACAGAATCAGCTCCAGCTTTTCACCCGCCGCCTTTTTCAGCCCGTCTCCCATCAGGGACATTCCAAACAGGAAGAGGGCCACTCCGCTTAGTAACGATAAGATCGATGTTATACCCATGTCAATATTTTTCCTCCGCAGTATGCTGCTACCGCATTCCTTTTGTGTAAGTTTTATCACCAGTGCCTGTATCTTCTGTAAACGAACGTAAAAAAGACTACAACATTTTCATCATAGCAGATTCTGTAAAAAGTGTAAAGCACTGATTCTGCATAACCGCTAATCCCTCTGGCCATCAAGATAATTGACAAACTGCTGTGCGGTGCGCCCTGATATACCACCGTGGCTTAGCTCCCACTTGTTCGCCTCGGCACGAAGCGCCTCGTCTGACATCGCAATCCCCTGTCTGTGCGCAAGCTCGAGCACGATATTGAAATACTCCTTCTGTGAGGGCTTTGAGAAATTGATCGTGACACCAAAGCGGTTTACCAGAGAAAGCTTCTCCTCCATCGTGTCTGAGCGGTGCATACCATTATCAACCTCCACGTCACTCCGGTCATTCCAGGTTTCCTTGATTAAATGTCTGCGGTTGGAGGTCGCATAGATCAACACATTGTCGGGCTTTGTCTCCACGCCGCCCTCGATCACTGCCTTTAAGAACTTGTACTCAATCTCAAACTCCTCAAACGACAGATCGTCCATATAGATCACAAACCTGTAATTCCGGTTCTTGATCTGCGCAATCACATTGGACAGGTCCTTGAACTGGTGTTTGTATATCTCGATCATGCGCAGCCCTTGCGGATAAAAGGCATTTACAATCGCCTTGATGCTGGTTGACTTCCCGGTCCCGCTGTCACCAAACAGCAGTACGTTGTTGGCCCTCCTGCCCTCCACAAACGCCCTGGTGTTATCGACAAGCTTCTTTTTCTGCAGCTCATACCCCACAAGATCGTCTAACATCACCTTGTCCATATTGTTGATTGGGAGAAATTCAACCCCGCCCTCCGCCATGTCCCTGATGCGAAACGCCTTGTTCAGACCAAACATTCCCACACCATAATCGCGATAAAACGCCGTCACATACGCAAAAAACTCATGTTCATCCGCCGCCTTTTCAAGCTGTGCACTCAAAGCGATGATCTTCTCGCTGACATTTTTGTTATACATCAGCTCTTTCTTGCCGATCGCGTGATAATCCGATATCTGTGAAAAGCAGTCTATGCCCAGCTCCCTTTCAATTTCTGAAAAATCAAAGTCAAACAGGTTTTTGAAAACCCTGAAATCATTCCTTGCAAAGTGGTTGACACTCCCCTCATTGGCGCCCACCTTCTCACAGGTGATGCTGAACGGGTTTTCGTTCGTCACCAGATAAAAGGTGAGATAATTGTGCCAGAGATTGTCGTTAAAGCCATAGTCCGTGGCGACAATCAGAAGCCTTTTTAGCTGCGTGTAGATATCCTGAATCAGCGCCGGCTTTTTACTTGTCCGCTCGTCAAAACGGCGGAAGATCTCCCCAAGCTGATACAGGATACAATCTTTGTCCATATCCCCATACAGGATTAATTTTGCGATCTCGCGGTACATTTTTTGTTCCTCCCTCGTTGTTACATTTTCTTGAAATTTATTGGATTTGCCGGATGGAGTACTATGGTATGTTCGGACAACTTTGCCGCGTCCTCTAGGGATACGCCGTCCTCCCATGTACCACAGTAGCGCAAGTACTCTGACTCCGTGTTCAGAAAATCCGCGGCATTTTGCGGCAACACGATCGGCTCTATCTGGTTTTCCCTGTAATTGCAGACATAGATCACCTTGCGGCAATTTAAAAATACCCAGTCAAAATGCTGTGCGCAGGCCCTTTGCTTCCCGTCCATATACTCGTACAACTGTTCTATATCAATATCGTTCTCGTCCGTCGGATGTAAAAAAAGATAAAGCCCGTTATGCTGTCTATGCTGATAACTCGTGTTGAGCTTTTCAAGTTTCTTGTCAAACCGGTACTTTGCCTTGTACAGGTAGTCCTGGTGGGCCATGTCATCCGGCAGGACAGCCCAGAACCTGCCATTGTAAAAATTTAGCCGTTCCCCGTACCGCTCCAGCGCGGACGGCGGAAGCTCCTCTTTCAGGCAGCCAAGATACTGCCCGATAAAATTTTTGGTCTGCCCGTCATCTGGCAGCAGCGCCTGACTGACCTCCAGCCCTAAGCCCATCGTCTCATTAATCCAGTCCGGCGATTCGCTCTTTACAAAAGACGGTTTGTACTCCCGCCAGAGATACTTTAGCGAGACCACCGCGTAGATTTCATTTAGCAGTTTCTCATATACCATGACCGCCCGTTTCCCCTCCTGTCTGATTCCTTACCCCCGCCCTGTCCCACAGCAGGTCCTTCACCACCTCACCCGCTATGATCAATCCTGCCACAGAAGGCACAAACGCATTGCTTCCGGGCGTGCGCTTCCTCCTGGCTCCCGCGTCATTACTGTCACCTTCCTCCAGGTTGTCTGCATCGCTGTACAATTCGATTGGCACCTCCTGTGAATAAACCACCTTCAGCTTCTCAATCCCCCGCTTTTTCAACTCGCGGCGCATCACCTTCGCCAGCGGACAGACGCTTGTCTGGTAGATGTCCGCCACCTGAAAGGCCGCCGGGTTCATCTTATTTCCGGCACCCATAGAACTGATGATCGGTGTGTGTGCCGCATCCGCCTGCATGACCAGCTGGATTTTCCCGGTCACTGTGTCAATCGCATCCACCACATAATCATAAGCCTTGAAATCAAATGCTGCCGCCGTCTCCGGCATAAAAAAAGTTCTGTATGTGTTGACAATCGCCTCTGGATTAATGTCCAGAACACGCGCCTTAGCCGCGTCCACCTTGTACGCACCAATCGTGCTGTGCGTCGCGATGATTTGACGGTTTAAGTTAGAAAGGCACACTCTGTCGTCATCGACCAGATCCAGCGTTCCTACGCCGCTGCGCGCCAGCGCCTCCACCACATACCCCCCCACGCCGCCGATCCCAAACACAGCCACACGGGAATGCTTCAGGCGCTCACTCCCTTCTGCCCCCACCAAGAGCGCTGTTCTCGAAAACTGATCTGCCATCCTGCCCTCCGTTCTAAGTATATAAAAAATCCTGCAAAATTCTGCCCCTGTGCCCTCCATGCCTGCCAAAATGCTCAGGTGGCGTCCTCTGCCGCCTTCGTATTGTATAATATCCGGTTCATGCTTCCCATCTGATACCCATGCAAATCAAAGGTCACATAGCAAAAGCCATATTCCTGAAGCTTCGCCGTGATCTCATCTCTGATATCCGCCTGCAAAATCCGGTCAAAATCCGCCACAGGGACCTCAATCCGCGCAAGCGTGCCGTGAATCCGCACACGCAGCTGCCCAAACCCCTTGTCCCTCAAAAGCTGCTCCGCCTTTTCCACCATAGAGAGCTTCTCCTTTGTGATTGTCTCCCCGTACACAAAGCGCGACGCAAGACAGGCGTAAGAAGGCTTCTCCCACGTAGGCAGACTGTACCGCTTCGACAACGCTCTGATCTCCTGCTTGTACAACTTAGCCTCGCGCAGCGGACTTCTGGCGCCTGACTCTGCAACCGCCCTTAACCCTGGGCGGTAATCCCCAAGGTCATCCATATTGGAGCCTTCTACGATGTATTGGAACCCATGTTCCCGTGCAGTCTTTTCCATTCCATGCAAAAGCGCTCGCTTGCACAGATAACAGCGGTCAGGCGGATTGTTGCAAAAGCCCTCGACCGAGAGCGTATCCGCCTCGTAAAAATACTGCGCGATGCCCTCCTGACTGCAAAAATCCCGTGCCTGCGCAGTCTCCCCCACCGGAAAGACACAGGCTGTGGCTGTGACCGCGCAGGCATTCTCCCCGAGCACCTCATGTGCCACCTTTAATAAAAAAGTGGAGTCCACCCCGCCTGAAAATGCCACCGCCACACTGCCAAGCGTCCGCAGGTACGCCTTTAACCGCGCAAGCTTTTCATCTGTCACACACGCCTGCACGATGCTGCCGTCAGTACTATTAATATTTTTTATACATTCTGTCTGCCCTACACCGTCCTGCACTCCATCTGTCTGCTGCACGCTTTCCTGCGACTTTTCCTGATGCACACTCTCCGGCTGTGCCTGATGCCCACGCTCCGACTGTGTTTCATCGGAAGCCGTCACCTCATAATCGTCCAGAAAATGATGCCGCGTACCGTGCTGCTTGTATGCAATCACTGTGCTTAAGTTCACGTTTTCCACACTTTTAAATATATTGTTTTCCACAAACGGATTGATCTTACGAAGCGTTCTGATCAGCTCCTTGACCTCCCGTCGCTTTGAGGTGTTCTCCAGATCGCCGCGAAAGGCGCTGTTCTCCGTAAACCTGCACGCGCACTGCAGAAAATGCAGGTTGTTGTAGTCCCGCCATGCCCTGATGTGCTCCTCCCGGATCAGATACATTGGACGAATCAGCTCCATTCCCGCAAAGTTCGTGCTGTGCAGCTTCGGCATCATAGTCTGCACCTGCGCCCCGTACAGCATTCCCATCAGAATTGTCTCGATCACGTCATCGAAGTGATGTCCGAGGGCAATCTTGTTGCAGCCTAGCTCACAAGCCTTGCTGTAGAGATATCCGCGCCGCATCCTGGCACACAGATAGCAGGGCGAATTTTCTATATGAAGGACCGACTCAAAGATATCCGATTCAAAGATCGTAAGCGGTATGTTCAAACGCCTGGCATTGTGCTCAATCAGCTGCCTGTTCTCAGCTCTGTACCCAGGATCCATGACCAGAAATTTCACCTCGAAATCAAACTTGTCGTGCCGTTTAAGCTCCTGAAAAAGCTTTGCCATCAGCATGGAATCCTTTCCGCCGGAGATGCAGACCGCAATTTTGTCACCCTCCTGTACAAGATCATATGTACGAATTGCCTTCGTGAACTTACACCATAGATTTTTCCGATAGCGCTTGCGCAGATCCTGCTCAATTTCCAGATAACTCCTGTCATTTCCTGACACCTGTGTCATATCGCTGCCTCCCTGTCCCTTATCGTGCCATTTGTACTCCCGAACTAAGTATATCCCCTTTTTGCAGCGTATGCAAACGTTTTCTGAAACACTTTGTGCCAGTGCTAGGCAAAATTTCGACGGCGATGCGGTGACATCGTCTAGAAATTTTAACGACGCAATGGTGCGAAACAGGTAGTTCCAGACTTCAATTTCTAGCCGGATAGCGTACTAGAAGTATCCGATTTACCTCTGCCCCCGCAGAGGCTGTCACATCGTATCCATCATAGACCGCAGCAACATAATATGATATTGCTCATCCTGTACGATTCTTCCTAGTACAGCCGTGACATAATCATCCCCGATCAACCGCATATGCGACTGGTATTGGTCAATAACCGCAATCTCCCGATCCAGGTCTGCCCGCAGCATCTCGCTTGGCTCCTCGGGCAGCGTCAAGCACTGCGGCGACCACATCCACGTCTGTCCGCCTGCCTGCCCTGTTGTGTAGCAGACATTTCCCCCCAGCAAGTCAATCAGCCCTGCAAGCATCTGCATATGCTGCATCTCCGCAACTGCCATTCCAAGGAGCGTCCTACCCATCGCACAGCCCCTGTTTACCATGCGACTCTCGTTGTTAATGTACTGCAGGCAAGCTGACAGCTCTGAGACCATCCCGCAGTAGCTTATGCCGATCAACTCCGCATAGTTTTTGTTTCTCTCCCGCACTTGCAGCGGCGGATATGGCAGGTCCATCACTGCCGGTTTGATTCCCGAGAAATCACAGCCGGACGCAAGCTTTTCTTCACAATTTCTATTTGCCTTATTTTGATTGGTCATCACAATACACCCTGATCTGTCATAACGATTCTCAATAACCAGTATATTATTCATATGACACATCCATGCATTTTTCCGCCCAAAAATCAACCTGCCAATACCTCTTTGTGCCAAATCGTTTCCCATAAAACTGTCCCTATACTTTTTCTTATAATTGGCCATTTTCACGCTGACACTTTTTCTGTATAGTTATATTTGTTTATTATCACCATTACTATTTTCGGGAGACGATTTCACATATTCTTTATATAATATATGTATCTATGGAAACAGGAAAGGAAATGGAATGAAATGAAAAAAATAGCCCTGATCAACGACTTGTCCGGCTTTGGGAAGTGCTCGCTGACCGCAGCGATCCCTGTCATATCCGTGCTCGGAATACAAGCCTGTCCCCTGCCAACCGCCGTTTTGTCCGCACAGACCGGATTTTCGGATTACTACTGTGACGACTACACAGACCGGATGAACCACATAACCGACGCGTGGAAAAACATGCACGAAGCCTTTGACGGTATCTACTCGGGATACCTTGGCAGCGCAGCGCAGATGCACAATGTCCTGTATTTTCTGGAAAAATTCCACACGAAGGACACTCTCTATCTCGCAGACCCAGTCATGGGCGACAACGGGCGGCGCATCCGGATTTTTACACAGAAACTCCTAGACAACATGAAAGAGCTGACCAGACATGCCGCCGTCATCACGCCAAACCTGACAGAGCTATGCCTCCTTGCAGATGTGGACTACGACGCGCTGACATGCCGCGCAGCCAGCGCAGACTACCTCTCTTATATAGAGGACATCGCGCGCAGACTCCTGCCACAATCCCACACAGACCAGACCATCGTCATAACAGGCATCGTCCGCAAACAGCCAGAGCAATCTTATGTTGGCAATCTTGCCGTCTCTGCAAATAACAGGTGTTATACAGAGACCCTTTACCGGGGCGAAAGCTTTTCTGGCACCGGTGACCTGTTTGCCTCCGTCATCATGGGCAGTCTGGTCAACGGACAGACCATAAACGAGGCGATGCAGAGGGCTGTCCGCTTCCTTGCGCCCGCAATCGAGGAGGCGTCACGCGACAATATCCCCAAAAACCACGGTGTCTATTTCGAAAAATATCTACCGTTATTATTGGAATAAGGAGGAAACAACCCATGACAACACGCACTCTGCCCAGAACGGGCGAAAAAAGAGGTGTCCAGCTCAAATACCTAACCATCACAGGACTTATGGCCGCGATGATCACCCTTATGACCGCTTACATCTGTCATATCCCCACAGGCATAAACGGTGGATACATCCACTTTGGCGATTCCATCATCTACCTGGCCGCCGCGTTGCTCCCCACCCCTTACGCACTGGCGGCGGCAGCAATCGGGGGCGGGCTTGCAGACCTGATGACAGCGCCCATGTGGGCACCAGCCACCCTGATTATCAAACCGCTGATCGCACTTCCATTCACCAGCAAATCAGCTAAAATCATCACGCCGCGCAATGTGACCGCCTCCGTGATCGCGTACCTGATCTCGGGAACTGGCTACTTTCTCGCCGAATATCTTTTGTCTGGCGCCATGCCGGCCCTGATCGCCTCCCTGACAGGCAGCCTCATACAGTCCGGCGGCAGCACAGCCTTTTTTGTCATATTCGGACTGGCACTTGACAGGGCACACGCAAAATCCAGGTTTTTTCACCAATAAAATAACAGGAGGTATATTATGGCTGATATCTTATACACATACAAAAATCAGGTCTATGCCAATATCACAAACCGCTGCGATTGCAGCTGCACCTTCTGCGTCCGCTCGCTGAAGGACGCTGTGGGCGAAGCCGATACCCTGTGGCACCAGACGGAGCCAACGCTAGCAGAAATCCTAAGTGCTATCGACGCCTTTGACTTTACCGGATACAGCGAACTGGTGTACTGTGGTTATGGAGAGCCGACCTGCGCGCTCGACAACCTGCTTGCAAGCGCTGCTTATGTAAAAGAAAAACACCATCTGTCCATCCGCCTGAACACAAACGGGCTGGGCAATCTCTACCACAATCAAAATATCATCCCGGCGCTTGCCGAGGTAATCGACAGCGTGTCTATCAGCCTGAACGCACCCACGGCAGAAAAATACAATGCCGTCACAAGGCCGCAGTTTGCAGATGCCTACCCCGCACTGCTAGAATTTTCCTCCCTTGCAAAGAAAGCCTTCCGGCACACACAGCTCTCCATCGTGGACGTACTCCCCGACGACGAGATCACCGCATGTCAAAAGCTTGCTGATGATATGGGCATCTGGCTGAAAATCAGAAAATATAGTTAGGGCTTCATTCCCTGCTCCACAGATAGCTATATGCCTGCGTCCTTGCCGCAAAACGCTCTGTCTGCAACAATCTGCGAAGTTCTGGCTTTGTGTACCACCCTGGCTCAATCTCCTCCACGGTGGAGGTGCTTGGCCGAAATGTCCCCCTTGCCCTTCCTACCACACACACATTGATCTCATTGCTGAAGCCGACCGCGCTGTAGCTTGGCCCAATGAAATCATCGACCGCATACAATTCCAGCCCGGTCTCCTCCCACAGCTCACGCCTTGCGCTCTCGACAGGCTCCTCCCCCTCATCGATCAGACCTGCGGGAAAATTGTACACCCAGTCGCCGACAGCCATGCGAAACTCCCTGTTGATCAACAACCGCTCACCGCTCTCATCCGTCGCGATGATCACAACCGAATCCGGCCTGCTGCCATTGAGCGCCTCGACCGAGTCTAACGACTTATTGCGGCTGATAATCTCATAAATTTTTTCCTTCTGGTCCACCGTCTCGTAGGTGACATCATAGCGCGTGATAAAACTTCCCTCTTCCCTCTTTTTGATACCCTTGAATTTCATCCAAATCCAGCTCCTTTTCACTCATTGTATACCCCCATTATACAACTTTAGACTCCCGAATACAAATATCCTTACAAAAAAGTGAAATTGTCGCAAAATTTACTAAATACAGCATGTTTTTTATGAATTTTCATGAAAATACAAACTTTTTTATTTATTATTTGCCCAATTTGTGCTACGATAGTAATGATATTGCTGGAAAATGATATGACAGCAATTTTGCCAACACCAACAATAGAACAAACAAACCAGGAGGACATTATAATGAAGTATAAGGTATTGCTGGCTGGAAACAGCAAAAAACTCATCAGTAATTTTTTTCTGCAGATGGATTTCGCGTTTGAGTGCGTGACCTCATCTGTCATTTTTGATGACCTGAAAAACCATGTCCAGTACTTCAAGCCGGACATTTTTATCTACTGTATGCGCGCGGAGACACGGGACGATCTTGTGACAATCGCAAGCTTTCACGACATACTTGGCAAAAATGACATCCCATTTGCCGCAATCGGTGACTCCGTAAGCCTGGATTTTGCAGCCAAGATTCCAAACTGCGTGCCTGAGCTTAGCATCAAGCTTCCCATGTCCACGACCGACATGGAGGATACAATCACAAGATTTATCAAGAAGCATAAGGCTTTCCTGTCCTCGGCGGCGGACTCTCCACTCTCAAAGGCACTAGACATCAACGCAAACAGCGCCTTTGACACACTCGCAAAGCTCGATACCGCACTGGAGAAGATCGAGAATACTTCAGAGAACAAGGAGAACGGAAGGCAGCCAGAATCCCCTGACCGGCACCGTATTCTCGTCGTGGACGATGCCACTATCATACATAAGACAATTAAGGCCTACCTTGACACCAGATACGAGGTCGCCACAGCCATCAGCGGAAAAATTGCGCTGCGCTTTCTAAATGCAAAGGAGGTCAGCCTGATTCTGCTCGACTATGAAATGCCGGACATGAACGGTCCGCAGGTACTTGAGGAGATTCGAAAGGACCCCTATCTTGCAACCATTCCCGTCGTGTTCCTCACAGGAATCAACGATGTGGAGAAAACCAAGAACGCGCTCGCGCTCAAACCGCAGGGCTACCTGTTAAAGCCTGTTGACAAGGAGTCCCTGCTCGCCAAGATCAAGGAACTAGTCGATTAAATGTTTAGAAGGAGACATGTCATATGAATAATGAGATTACCCTCACAGATCTTTTTGAGGTGGAAATGCTCCAGCGTCTGCAGGACTCCTTTTGCAAAATGACAGGATTTGCAGCCATCATCACCGATGCCGAGGGCGTTCCCGTCACAAAGGGCACGAATTTTACCGACTTTTGTTACAAATACACCAGAAACTCACCGATTGGCCGCCTTCGCTGTCAGCAGTGCGACAAGCACGGCGCGGAGCTTGCCCTGAAAGTAGGTTCCTCCGTGACATACTTCTGCCATGCAGGGCTGATGGACTTTGCAGCGCCGATCATGGCGGGCGACAAGATGGTCGGCTGCTTTGTCGGCGGCCAGGTGCTGACATCTCCACCCGACATCACGCGCATCATGCAGGTTGCCGCAGAGATCGGTATTGACCTGATCAACTACCTGCAGTCTGTCATGAGCGTACCGATCATCGAGAAGGACAACCTGGAAAATGCAGCACTGTTCCTGTATACACTCACAAGCGCCCTCTCGAGCATCGCCTACCACAAGTATATCACAAGCCACGAGCTGCGTACCCCCATGAACGCCATCATCGGCATGACCGAGATGGCGTTGCGCGAGGAGATGTCCCCTGTCGCCAAGAACTATATCAACCAGATCAAGGCTGCCGGGAAATCGCTGCTCACCATCATTAATGATATCCTTGACTTCTCCAAGATCGAGTCTGGTAAAATGGACATTGTGACTGCCAACTATGAACCGGCCTCGATGATCAACGATATCGCGACCATCATCAGCACCCGTATCGACAAAGATGATGTAGAGCTTGTGCTTGATGTCAACCCCGATATTCCCAAGGTGCTCTACGGCGACATTATCCGCATCAAGCAGGTCATCACCAACCTTGCAAACAACGCCACCAAGTTCACCAAAGTGGGCCAGATCTGCTTAAAATACGATTTTGAACAGGTTTCTGAGGATACCATCAACCTGCTGTTTTCCGTGTCGGATACCGGCATCGGGATCAAATCCGAGGATATCGACAAGCTCTTCAAATCCTTCCAGCAGGTGGACAGCAAGCGGAACCGCAACATCGAGGGCACTGGTCTTGGACTTGCGATTAGCAAGCAGCTAGTCAAACTCATGAACGGCGATATTTCTGTGGAGAGTGTGTACGGCGAAGGTTCCACCTTCTCCATCACCATACCACAGAAGGTCATTGATGCAGGGGCCTCGATTGCACTCGCTGAAAATCCGCCGTGCCATGCTGTGGGCTTCCTCGACAATACTTACGCGCAGATTCAGCTCAAAAGGGATATGCATAAACTGGATATCGAATATACAGACTTAAAAGATGGGGATGTACTGTCCTACCTGACAGAAAATACAGACCATCTCAAGGATATCTACCTCTTTGTTCCTTATAGCTGCTTTGATCAGAAGTTACAAGATTTCGTGAGTGAACACCCTGAACTTAACACAGTCGTCACAGTCTCTTATGATACCTCCGCCGACTTTGGCCCGACAAATATCATGGTCGTACACAAACCGCTCTCTGTCATGTCCCTGGCCGGCATCTACAACCATGAGGTATTCAACCAATACGATAACATGTCTTCCGATGAGTACTACGACTTCACCGCAGAGACAGCCAAGATTCTCATTGTGGATGACAACTCGATCAACCTGACCGTGGCGCAGGGACTGCTTGAGCCGCTCAATATGCAGATCGACACCGCGCTAAGCGGCAATGCTGCCATCAGCAAGATCTCAGAGACCATGTATGACTTAATCCTGATGGATCACATGATGCCTGAGCTTGACGGCATCGAGACCACGCACATTATCAGGCGGTTCCATTCTGAATATGACGACGTACCGATCATTGCACTCACTGCCAATGTCATCGGTGATGTCAAGAAAATGTTTATCAAGGAGGGCATGAACGATTTCGTCGCAAAACCAATTGAGGTGCGTATGCTCATAAATACGATACGCAAATGGCTGCCTGCGGAAAAGATCCAGAAACACTCTGGCTCCACAAAGATCACACCGCCCAAAAAACAGGTTATACTGCCTGATATCCCAGAGCTCAATATACAGGGCGCCTTAAAGCTGCTTGGCAGCGAGGAACTGTTCATGACAATCCTTGGGGATTACTACCATGCGATTCCCAAGAAGCACAAACTGATACAGACCTATAAGGACAAGGCGGAATGGCACAGTTATACCGTGGAAGTCCATGCACTTAAGAGCGCGTCCAAACAAATCGGCGCTGACGAGCTGGCCGACCGCGCTGCCGCACTGGAGGCTGCCGGAAATGCAAACGACATTGATATCATTCTACAAAATACAGACGAACTGCTCGCCATGTACGCACATTATCATGACATTTTGAGTCCTTTCTTCCCAGAAAGGCAGGAGACAGAAGGAAAGCCGCCAATCACCGCTGACATCTTGACAGATGTCTTTGCCGAGATGAAGCAGGCCATTGATGACCTCGATACGGATAAGATGGACGATGCAATCCATACACTAGACGGCTACAGCTTCGACGATGAAAACCACGAGCTTTACATCAGACTCTGTGAAGCGGTTGCAGACATGGATCCTGACGCCTGCGAGGAAGTCATTACAGATTGGAAAAAGATTATTGTGACGGATTAACCTAAATATCCCACAAAATACCCCTCAAGGGGTATTTTGTGGGATATTATAATATTACAACACTCGCATTCTCGATTTGTGAAAGATCGTAGGTCCTTCCCGACTTCAGTCCGATTACCTTAGGGCGCAGCACATATTTGGAATTATTCTCTATCACGCGCGCGCGCTCCCCTGTACTAAGCTCCACATCTGTCCCAACCGGATAAAGAATCACACTCTCGAGGAAGCTCCGCATCACATCAATGTCAAGTTCCTCCGTCAGGGACATAATCATCTCCACGGCATCTCTTGGGGAAAACGGTTTCTTGTACGGTCTTTCTGTCACGAGCGCGTCATAAATGTCCGCAACCGATATGATACGCGCAAACAAATTGATCTTCTCAGAAGCGACTCCCATCGGATACCCCTTTGCATTCATCTTCTCATGATGCTGGAGTACGCCAAGCTTGATCGGATTGGACAAATCGTCTTTTTCCTTCAAAATCTGATAGCCAAAAAGGGAGTGCTGCTTCATCATCATAAACTCTTCATCCGTCAGTTTCCCGGCCTTGTTTAATATCTCATTGGGTATCTTTGACTTTCCGACATCGTGCAAAAGCCCAGATATCCCAAGCTCGTATACCTCCTGCCTGTTCAGTCCATGCTTTTTTCCGACGATCATCGCCATCGTAGCCACGTCCACACTGTGCTTGAAAGTATACTCGTCACTGATCTTGAGCGCACTGATATCCACCGCGATCGCATCGTTGTCTGATATTGCTTTCATCAGGTCATCCGTGATGCTGCGCGTCGTCGATGTGAACCCTTCCGAGACGGTATCGTTATACAGATACTGGATCCCCTCCGCCACACGCGCCTTCACACTCTCTGACAGGTTGACCTTCGCTCTGTCCTTCACAGTCTGCTTCTCTATTTCCCTCTGCACGGATGGGGCAATCACAACGTCACCTGACTTGGCCGTCTGCTCTTCCTCGTCCTCCTCACCCTCGCGTATATAAATGCCTGGAATCCCCATCTTGATCAGGGACATTATATGGTAAGAATCAAGCACTGTATTTCTTGATATCAGAATTCTTCCTGCCCGGTCCACAATCGCCTGGTCAATCACCATTTCTTCTTTTAATGAGCGCGATCTCACATATCTTCTCTTAACCAGTGTACTCACTCCTTTGTATCTATTCCACACCCTACTCTAGTGTACACTAAAAACGGTCAAAAGTCTACATAGAAAGTCATGTATTTTACAAAGTCCGCAACAACTGTTACTGTTCAGCCTGCTCCAGCAACAGGCAAAAATCCATGCAAATCCTGCCTAAGCAATATCAAACAGCTCACTACTGTCCTAACAGTAATCACTACTGTTTGACAATGTCAAAAAGATCGTCAAGCAGCAGCCAGTTTGCACGAAACAGCCGCATGATCTGCCAGTAGCCTACGCCACGCAACCCGTATTCTGTGACCAGATGAAATTTTTCCCGCATACTCCGCACGTCCTCAAACCACACCTCATGCCACACACCGTCTTTCTCATAGTGAAAAAACGGGGACATAGCGGTCTGGTCAAACGCTATCCTGGCATCGTTTTCAATCGCAATCTGCACCGCCTCCACATTGCCAATCGACCGCGCCCTAGAAGTCCCCTGCACAAAAGGCAGCGTCCAATCATATCCGTAATTGGGAATTCCGAGGTCTATCTTCTCTCTTGGAATCTCTGTCACCGCGTACTCCACAACCTCCCGCACCTTGTTGATCGGCGCCACGGCCATCGGTGGGCCATAGGTATAACCCCACTCGTATGTCATCAAGAGCACACTGGCCGCCGCCGCGCCAAGGAGCTTGTAATCCTTTCCTTCGTACAATAATCCCCGCTGGTCTGCCGATGTCTTTGGCGCGAGCGCCACTGAGACAAAATACCCCCTAGGCGCCGCCTGTGACCTGACATTTGCAACAAAATCCGCATACGCCACCCTATCCTGCGGCAGAATGTACTCAAAATCAAGGTCAATCCCAGCAAACCCTTTTTCCTCCATCGTTATGAACATTTGATCTATTAGTCTCTGCTGTGCCGTCAGATCATGGGTAATCTGGCTAATTAGATAATTGTTGAACATTCCTGTCTGGTCAAAGGGCGTCAGAACAAGAACAGGCGCTGTTTTGTGCCGCCACGCTTCACCGATCATGCGGCTGTCATCAGTATGCGGCGGCACCAGGTTCCCGTCCGCTGTAAAGCCATAAGAAAAAACAGACAGGCTTGTCAGATACGGCAGCGTCCCCGAAAGCACATAGTCCTGTATATAGGGATAGGCATAGCCGTTGACATAAACTGCACGCTTTTGCTCTGCACTGCTGTCACTTTCGCCTGGTATCAGCAGGGCCTGCCCGACAGCCAGCGGATACGGGGCTGGTATCTGGTTGTCATAGGCAATCACCTCCGCGCTGACACCGAATGCCGCTGCGATTTTATCTATACTGTCACCCTCCCTGACCACATAGATCTGCATCATAATATACTCCCTCAGTGTCCTTACTTTTCTCTATTATACATATTCCCTCACGGTTGATTTTATACATTTCCCCACTGCCCGTCATTTTACCGTGGCAGACTCCCCCGCACACAGAGTATTCCCCAACCAAGCTGCGGATTGGGGAATGCGCCCAGCGCAGCCAGCGGCTCCGCCCCTTTGATAAGATAGGCTTTCAGCTTCTCACCATACAGGAACGGATCGTTGCCACGGACAATCCCCCACTCCATCAGCAGCGCTGCTGCACCTGTCACAAACGGCGTCGCAAAGGAGGTCCCTGACACCTGTTTGTAGCCACCATCTGACGTGGGGACCGTGATGTTTACACCAGGAGCTGCAAGGTCCGGCTTTACATCTGCAATGATCTGCCGCCCACCTGACGTGTCCGCCCTGCCATCGCTGTAGCTGTACACATATCCCCGTCCCGAGAAATCCGCATAGCTTCTGCGCGCCGCGTCATAGGCGCCGACAGTGATAGCACGCCTTGCCGTCGAGGGAATCGTGATGGTCATATCCGGTGTTGGCAGGAAAAATCTGGTCCCGACGCTTCTTGCCGCATATCCAGGCAGGTACATTCTGTATTCCCCAGTCACCAACAAGACCGGCTGCAGCTCAATACGCCACACACCACTATTCAGATAGCTTCCTGTCGGTATCATGTCGATAAAGATCTCCTGCTGCACATTGTAGGGAAGCGGTTTTCCCAGATAGCACAGCAGCTGTGTCTGCTCCAGTGTCCTGCGCACCGCTTCCGCCTCCCCAAGCTGAGAGAGTGTAAGCTGCACGCGCTCCCCGCCGGGCGAAATAACCAACAGATCAAACACATCCTGATAATGTTTCCATAGCTGGATACTAAGTCCGGTCTCATACCCGCCCACCGCAAGCTCCACCACGCGGCCTGTACCCTGTATTACACCCGCCGTATGCCCGCCTGATGCCCCCTCGTTGCCGCTTCCCACAACGATCACGCTTCTCCCAACCTCGGCGGCATTGTCGATAAAACGCTCCAGCAACGAGTTGCCCTGATGGTCGCCATATGTGTTTCCAAAGCTTAGATTGATTGCTACTGGCCTGCTAAGCGCTGCGCCCACATTGACTGCGTAATTTACTCCTCGCATCAACTGCGTCGTTCTTGGAAAAGAGTCCGCCTGCGGATTGCCAAGCCGGATAATCAGCAGATCTGCCTTTGGCGC
This sequence comes from uncultured Lachnospiraceae bacterium, assembly GCA_910588755.1. Classification (GTDB taxonomy): domain Bacteria; phylum Bacillota; class Clostridia; order Lachnospirales; family Lachnospiraceae; genus COE1. Next base: position 38,786 of record CAJUQZ010000011.1, read on the forward strand.
CACGCCCATTCCCGTCCCTGCCGCCACGCCTGCTACCGCTGTCCCATGCCCCGACGCGTCAAAAACAGGCACTAGCCTTTGACCGTTTTCACGTCCCAAAGCCAGTGCCTCATTAATCGTCTCTCTTGTGTAAAGTACACCCTCCTGGTATCCAGGCGGCGGCAGTTTTCCCTGCGCCTCGTCAGGCTGCTGTGTCTGATCCCATATCGCCAGAATCCGCGTCTGCCCGCCTGCATCGCGAAATTCTGGCAGGAAGTAATCAATCCCGCTGTCAAGCACTGCGATGACTACATTCTCTCCTGTAAGATAGGGCTCCTGCTGTGTCACCTGCGAAATACAGGACTGCGCCTTCTCCAAATCATTCATACAAACCTCCTGCGCAGCAGTTGGATTTATTATCATCTTATGCTGCACAGGCGGTTATGTACCTTCGTCACACCTTGAATCTGCTCATCAAATCCACCATAGACTCTACCTGCGCCTTCTGCTGCTCGCTGACTGCCGCAGTCTCCTCGGAGGTCGCTGAGTTGTTGTCCACGATGCCTGCCACCACACCAATGCTCTCATTGATGTGGGCGATGCTATCAACCTCTATCTTGAGCTTATCCACAATGCCGTTGATACGCCCTGTCGTCTCCTCGGCACCCATCTGTACCTCCTCCATGTTTGCCGCTGCCTCGCGGGAAATCCTCGTACCGACTTCCACGGACTGGACTGTCCGCTCGATCAGCTCGGATGTCTGCCCTACGGCATTCTGTGACGCTTCCGCAAGCTTCTTGACCTGCTCAGCCACCACCGCAAATCCTTTTCCTGCCTCGCCGGCCCTCGCAGACTCAATAGAGGCGTTCAGGGACAGTAGGTCAATCTCATCACCAATATCCGAGATTGCTGATATTACCGAAATAATCTGCTCCGAGCACTGGCTGATCTCCTGCATCGCATTCCCGAGATCCTGCATCTTTTGTGCACCCACAATCAGGGTCGAGCTCGCCAGGTTTGCGATCTTCACAGCCTCCTCCGCCTCTTTTTCATTGTACTCGATACTCTCGCCAAGTTGTGTTAGTAACATCATCAGATCAGACACCTCAGTCGCCTGACCAGTACATGCGTTTGCCAGATCGTCAGCCGCGTATGCAAGCTGTGCAGAGCCACTGTCAATCTCCTTTGCAACCTCCTGAATCGTGCTCACTGTACTGCGCATGTCCTCCACGATCTTATTGAGCGAATCCTTGATCTTCACATAATCTCCGACGTAGTTCTGCTTTACCTCCACGATGTAATTCCCATGTCCCATCTGCTCAAGAATAAAGGAAATCTCATCGATGATCACCGTCATGTTCCCCTTCATAAACCGAATCGCCGCAACCATGTTGCCGACCTCACTGTCGTCCTCCTTCAGGTCAAAGTCGGTGTGAAGGTTGCCGTCCGCAAGTAGCGCCATCTGGTCTGCGACCTTGATTATCGGTGTGAGCAACTCCGCCTGTGAAAAATGAATCGTTCTGATACACTGCTGCGCCAGCCTGATAAATCCTGCCAGAAAGGCTATGGCACAGATAATCTGTATCACCATGAACAACTTCTTGGATGTGTCTAGACGGTCCTGAATCTCCTCGATCACTTCATCTGTCCTGGAATTGATCTTTTGGATCGTATCGCTGTACTCCTTCCCGAACACAAACTCCATCGCTGAGACCGTATCCCCTGCCGCCACCGCTGCCATCGCCTCCTCCTCTAAAGGCACGAGGTTGTTGGAGAGGGACGCGATCTCATTTAGCCCTTGCCACTCGTGATCCTTGATATTGTTCGCCTCAAGGCCTGCCAGCGCAATATCCCTGTTTTTGTCTGTATTCAGCTCGCGCATATAATCGTCATAGTACATCTGGTTGCCAGTGACCGCATAGGACTGCACGGCCGTGGTCAGCGCCTTAGAACCCAGACGGTACTGGTTAAGATACATCGTGCTCTCCAGCTGCTCATTCGATACGAACGCGTAACTGATGCTGGCAAAGAACAGCAGCACAAGCAGGACTATGCCCAGCACCAACGAGAAATTCGTCTGCTTTACGATCTTTCTAAGACGTGCAACCTGGCTATTTTTTCCCAAAACTTCATTTGTCTTCATCATTTCCATACTTGTAACCATATCCTTTCAACTAACTACTGCGTTCTATTTGTTAAAAATACCATAACCATTCTACGGGCTTCATAGTTACAAGCAAAAAAGTTTTACATATTATATAAAGCGTATAACCTTTTCTGTGATATTCTTGGCAAATATTTACTATAATTATACTTGATAAAAGAACTATGGTCAACAAATATTACAAAAAATTAAAACATTATAAAAAAGACCTGCAATCTAAAGGTTGTATAAATGAGTCCTGCCGCGATATTTATACAGCCTATAACGTCTTTGTGTCCGTCACTGTCCTGACAATTCCCACCAGCATCAGCGCAATTGCCAGAATTTGCAGCGTGCGGAGCGCCAGATGTGGCAGCGCATCCATCATTATAAGTGCACAGCTGTTCAGCAGCAACCCTACCAGCCAAAAGGATGAAATACTTCGATACTTTTTGGAAACCCCCGTCATTTTTTCCTCCAGATCTGCGATGATATTGTTCAATCTGATCAATACCCTGATCAATCCCAATAAAATCATAGCAAACAGCAATGCAGCAACATATCCCACCACAACTTCATATACCACGCCCAAATAAAGTTCCAAAAACAGACCCAGCATCTCTATGAGCGTCACGATCTTGAACATTCTGCGGATTTTTTTGTAATGCGTAACACTAGAAGCTGCGTCTGTGTACAGCTCAAACGCGCCCTCTGAGGCTTTCTTTCGCAATATGACCCAGTACCCCCACGTCTGGACGATCTCGACGCCCATATCCTGCATCAGCTCCCTGTAATCATTGCTGACGGAGAACAGTTTGTCACCGAAATCAACCTGGTAGACATACGCGCCCTTTTCGCACGCCACAAAATCATATACGCCGAAAAAAAAGCTTTTCATCGCCCAGCCGTCCGCCGCCATCTGGTTGAGCCATGCGATCTCTTCGTCCTTGTCAAAATATATACGAAATTTTTTCATTTCCTGTTTCCTTTCTTATTTTTATACATACCTTTTCTATTCATACCTTTCCATGCATTTGATATACATATCCTTCTGTACATATCTGCTACATTCTCATTCATTTCCCATCAACTCTGCATTCTTAAGCAACTCCATAAGCCTTGCCCGCTCTGTCTCAAACACTGCCCGCCCCAGATCTGTGATGATATATTCCTTCTTCTTCCTAGACTCTGTGTCCACACTGTAAATGTCGATCCACTTCTTTTTCTGGAGCGTCTGAATCGCGCCGTAGAGCGTCCCCGCTCCCAGCACGACGCGCCCGCCTGTCAGCTTCCCGACCTCCTGAATGATCCCATATCCGTGGTTTGGCCTGCGCACAGCCAGCAGAATATAATAAACTGCTTCCGTCAGCGGAATATCTTTCTCTGTCATATGTATCCCCCCTTCCAATTCCTTTTTGCCATATTGACTATTGTAATATTACCATCGCTTTGTGATATATCGCTTACTGATATATCTTATATTTAATATATCAGCAAGCGATATATTTGTCAAGAGATTATTTTCAAAATATTTCCTTCAGATGTCCACAGGATAATAAAATGACTGGTCCAAAATGCAACTGCATTTCAAACCAGCCATTTTTCTCATTGTAATACTCTGACGCATCATCCGCATCACACGCTATCGCGTGCTTATTTTCCTCTTAACAGCCTGATACACCACCAGCATGACACGCTGTTGCGAACCTTACTTTTTCCTCTTAACCGGCCTTAGCACCTCATACCCAATCACCTCTGGATAGTGGCGCTGATAATCTTGACAGACCTCCTCGTTCCACTCATAGCCGTTTGCCGACGGATCATAATTCCACGCCAATGTCTCCACCCGGTTCATGACTTCCCCGCAATCCTTGAGATAATCAAATGGCGGATGGAAAAACACCAGATAATCACTTGCCGGAACGGTGCGGATGGAAAAACCCTCTGGAATCACGCCGTCATAGTCCTCGGGCACGCCAAACCCGTAAAAATACCCTTTTTTGCCATTTTCGTAAAACCACCCCGCCGTATGGCAAGTGACAATCGGATGGGATACATGGCTCATGCTGTCAACCGTGCCGCAGATCTGGTCACAGTCATGCCGCCCGAAAAAGCTTCCGTAGTCGCCTGCTGCCAGATCCCATATCCCTACATACCTGTGCGCCGGAATGTGCTCTACCCTGACATGTGCATCTGTCAATAATGTTTTGTTCATAGTCGCTCCTCCTCGATTTCCATAATGCTCCGGGAGGAAGACCACCTGTCGGTTGGAGAGCGCTACAGGCACTGGATTTCTCCGGTAGGCTGCAGGTGTACAGCCGTATGCGCTGACAAAGGCCCGCGTCAATGCCTCCTGTGAGGAATATCCGTACCGCACCGCGATATCCAGTATCCGCTCGTTGGTGTCGCGAATCTCCAGCGTCGCCTGCGCAAGCCGTCTGCCCGAAATGTAATTGCGAATCGTCATGCCGACTACTTCATGGAATTTAACCGAACAGTAGTACGGCGAATAACCGATCTGACGTGACATTTCCTGCAGAGACGGATTTTCTGTCAGATGCACCTCAATCCAGCTGATCATATTCTGTATTGCCTCGTTCCACTCGTACAATGATGTCTCCTCCCCTGTCTGGCACTGCACAAATAGCAGATACTGTTCTCCACTGTTATCCACGCAGCGCTGTATCTTGGTTGCATCATAAGAATATCACAGGAAGCACCTCTGATGCTTGATGTGGATTGTGCTTTTGATTTTACTCATACTCTGGCCTGAAAGGAATGTCCTATTTACCTGTATCCTAGCATTTCATGCCACAGATGTCAACTGGTTTGCCCAGCTTCTGACTGCAATTGGGCAAGGAAGGGCAAGGAAGCATGGACTTGGGGATATTTTTCTAACCCTTAACACCGCCAAGCGTAACACCCGCGATAATATATTTTGACAGAAATAAATACACAACGATGATCGGCACGATCGCCACCATAATCATCATATAAATCTTACCCATGTCGCGGTTCATATAATCCGCCCCACGCAGAAGCGCGATGAGAATTGGGACGGTCATCTTCTCCTTAGACTGGATTACCAGCGCCGGGACAAAGTAATTGTTCCATGAGCCAACGAATGTAAAGATCGCCTGCACCGCCATCGCCGGCTTCATGATAGGAAGCACGATCTGGTTAAAGGTACGAACCTCCCCCGAGCCGTCAATCCTCGCCGCCTCGACCAGTGAGAGCGGAAGGGAGGACTGCATATAGCTGTACATAAAGTAAAACACGGACGGCGACGCAATCGACGGTATGATGAGCGGGGCGAGTGAGTCATACATCCCCATCCGGGTGATTAGCCGCAGAAAACCCATTGCCGTAACCTGTGTCGGCATGACAAGAATTGCCATGATAAATGTAAATGCAACCTTCCTTAGCTTAAAGTCATAGGCATAGAGTCCATAAGCCGTCAATGCGGAGAAATAAGTACATATGGCTGCGGAACAGGTGGAAACAAACAGACTGTTGATGACGCCGCGCACCATCGGGAAGGTCCCGTCATTTGCCACACTCCTGAAATTATCCAGCAGATGACTTCCGGGCAGCACCGAAAACCCTTTTTGTAGCTCCGCATGGGAACGCGTCGCGTTGACAAGCAGTATGTAAAAGAAAAACAGACACATAAATGATAATATGATCAGCAGCACATGTGCAAAAACCGTGCGAAAGCCGTTATATCCCTTTGATTTCATTTTACATATTTCCTTTCTTCCTTCTTTTTCTTTTTTGCAGCAGCCTTGGCACCGTCCGGGTCATCATCATTCGTAATTCGGTACACGATAAAGCACAGAATGCCGCTCACGATAAACAGATAGACAGACAGCGCACCAGCCATACCGTAGTTCTTACTTTTTAGATGGTTGTTGAGGAACATGATGAGCGTCGTAGATGTACGGTCCGGATTTCCCTGGCCGTTTGTCAAGATCTGGGGCACATCAAACATCTGCAACCCGCCGATGATCGATGTGATCAACGTGTAGGCCAGAATCGGGCGGATCATTGGAAGCGTGATGTAGAAAAACCGCTGTATACTGTTGCAGCCGTCAATCTCTGACGCCTCAAAGATATCAGGGCTGATGCCCATGATTGCCGCCATGAGCATGATCGTTGTATTTCCAAACCACATCAGGAAATTCATCACGCCAATCAAAGACCTCGTTCCAAACGCCGTCGCCAGAAAATCGACCGGGCTGTCGATCAGTCCCATTGACATCAGAATGGAGTTGACCGGCCCCTTGTTTGAAAACAGGGTAAAGAACAGCATCGCAAACGCGGACGCCATAATCAGGTTTGGCAAATAAATCACAACCTTAAAGAACTGTTGGCCGCGGATTTTCAACCGCACATCGACAAACCATGAAGCGAGCAGCAGCGCGATAACGATCTGCGGCACGAAACCGATAATCCACAGAATCAGGGTATTTCCTGCATATTTGAGCATATCCGATTGCAGCAGGCTCACATAATTGTCCATTCCGATAAAAGTGGGGCCGATCTGTTTGAGACCGGACTTAAAATATTCATAGAAGCTGTATCGAACCGTATCCACCAACGGAATCAGAGAAAAAATAAAGAAGCTAACAAAAAATGGAAGAATAAAAATGTATCCCCACTTCGAATAATCAATTTTTTTGCGTTTTTGCTTCATAGACTACCACTCCCTTCCTTCTAAATACTGCGGCGCACAGGGCGCGCAGCGAGCAGGAAAAGTCATTCCTGCCCGATTGCGTATGTATGGTTTTATTCTGGCCACTGGATTTCTGTAATCTCAGGATAGCGCTCCCTGATTGCCGTCTCAAAGTTCTCTTTTGCCTTGTCGTAGTCAACCTGACCTTTCAGATAATCCTTGAACGCGTTCTGGAGCTGCTCTACACAACCCTGGTCATACGCTGACAGCGGCGCCATTTTGATGCCGTCTGCACTGGGAGTAAAGTACGTGTACGGATTCTGTCCGCCAAGGAAGTCCGCTGCAAAGCTGTCATCCTCCGCCGCTGCCTTCATAACGGATTTCGCATTCGTGAAGTCCGCGTACTTCTGTGAAATCATTGTCAGGTTGTCCTGGTTTGCTGTCAGTGCAAGAATAATATCCTTCACGATGCCTGGGTTATCTGTTCCCTCTGCTGCAAGAACAAATGTTCCTCCCCAATTGTAAGACAATGGTGCATTGGTGACAGCCCATGAACCCTCTGCGCCGTCCCAGTTTGGCTTCACCTGCGTGTCGATACCCCATGCCGGGAACAGGAATGCAAATACCTTGGAGCTTGAGCTCATCGCCGTAAACCAGTCCGCATTCCACTGCCCTGACACTGCCGGGTCAAAATAACCTGCGTCCATCCACTCCTTGGAATCCTCCACCCAGTCAAGAATCTTCTGGTCAACCTTAATCACCGTCTCACCTGGCGCAACCCACGGCTGTGACATGCTGTTGCTGTATGTGCGGAACGTGTCGTCACAGCATGAAAATGTATAGTAGCCCTTTGCCTTGAGCTCCTCCGCAGTCGCTCTCATGGTCTCCCAATCCGCAGTTTTCTTGCCGATCTCCACTGGATCATCTGTTCCGAAAACCTCCTGTGCAATATCACGGCGGTATACCAAAACACCCGGGCACGCCTGCCATGTGGAAGCCCTCATCACGCCGTTCTGGTCGCTTGCAACGGTCTTTGTAAATTCATACTGGTCTGCCAGATCCGTGGCAGGATTAATTCCCAGAGACTCAAGTGTCATCGCCGCATCAATATCCGCGTCCGTATACTTGACAACATAGTCGATCTCAGCTGCAAAAATGTCAACCTTATCATCAGCTGCTGCGCTCATCTGGGCACTAAGCGCCTCGTCGAGCTTATCCTGATACACACCGTCCTGGTTCGGATTGATGATCCAGCGAATGATTCTGCCGTCCTTTAATGTGGAGGTCGTACCGTCCTCAGAGGTGCTCTCGATCTCTGGATACACCGCAGTAATACGGGTCTGCAGCTCGTTGTTAAAGCTGTAAATATTGATAACCTGGCCTTCCTCTGCTGCCGAATTGCCGCTTGCCTCTGTGTTTCCTGCTGCTGTGCTGCCAGCTGACGCCGTATCCTGTGAATCGCCCTTTCCGCCACATCCTGCGAGTACTGATGCCAGCATAGTCATTGCCAGCAGACTGCTAACTACTTTTTTCTTCATTCTAATTCCTCCCTGCTATTATCATTTGGTTATCTTGTTTTTAGTTCCCTTACAATACCCAGTATAGTATTTTCAAAGCATTCCTTATATAAAATCTGTTGCATAAATATCAAAATCATGTCATAATTAAAAAAGATTAAAAAGGAGAAATCAGAACATATGAACAATCTGCGAAATGAATGGTATACCTGCGAGCTAACCGACAGTGAATCCGATGCGTACCACCGCCCGATGGAGGAAGAAAATTCATTCTATGCCGCCGTTCGAGGCGGGGACATGGACTTTGTCCGAAAAAATCTCACACAGGGGGATTTCACCAATCCCGACGGAATGGGAATCCTCTCAAAGAATCCATTGACAAACCTAAAATATCATTTTGTTGTCACCGTTGCCATGATCACGCGCCACTGTGTGGGGGGCGGACTAGAGCTTGAACAGGCGTACCGCCTAAGCGATTTCTATATTCTGAAAATGGACTCCTGCCCCACAGTCCAGTCCATCGCCGACCTGCATAAGAGCATGGTGCTCGACTTTACCGGCAAAATGCTCCTACTGCAGAAAAACGCCATCATCTCAAAGCCCATTGTCCAGTGTACCGATTACATATACAACCATATTAACGAGCGCATCACCATCAATGAGCTCGCTGCCTGCACAAACTTGTCGCCAAGCTATCTGTCGCGCCTCTTTAAGCAGAACCTCGGCGTGTCCGTGAGCGATTATATCCGCGAGAAAAAAATTGAGAAGGCAGAAAACCTTCTCAAATACTCTGACATTAGTCTGATCGAGATTGCAAATTACCTCGCGTTCTCCTCGCAGAGCCACTTTATACAGACCTTTGAAAAATATGTCGGGCTCACGCCCAAAAAATATCGCGACAAACACTACCGGAAAACATGGTAATACCAGCGCCTTCTACGACATAACCAGCTCCACCTCATTCTCCTTTGCAAGAATCGCTGCGGGGATGTAGTTCCCCTCCATCTTCTTTCCGTTTACCGTCAGCGACCGACAGCCGGATTCTGTATGATTTGGGTTCTTTACGACAATGTGCAGGTGACTTTCGCGAAAATCCTTGTCAATCTCAAAGTGCTCCCATGCCTTTGGTATGGAGGGCGCTATCCTAAGTCCGCCAAAGTCAGGACGCATACCAAGAATCCCTTCCACACAGCCTACCATGACCGTGGACGCCGTACCAGTCAGCCAGTGCACATGAGAGCGCCCAAAGTGCGGACTTGCCTTTCCCTCCGTAAACTGCCCATAGCAGTAAGGTTCAAGCTTTCGGATTTCCGCCCTGTCATTCTGGGCAGCCGGCGCGTTCTCCTTAAAGTATGCAAACGCCCTCTCCCCGTGTCCGCAAAGCGCCTCCGCAAGAATGATCCATCCCTGTGACTGTGAGAATATACCCGCGTTTTCCTTGACGCCCGCATTATAGATAACCGCAAGTGCGCCGTCAAATGCCTCAAGGTGATACGGCGGGTCCATCAGCACCGCGCCATATTCTGTGTTCAGCCGCTCATGCACCAGCGCAAGCGCCCTGTCTGCCTGCTCGTCTGTGGCCAGTCCACTAATCACCGCCCAGCTCTGCGGGTTCAACCACATGTTTGCCTCCTTGTCGTCCCTCTTTCCTATGACTTCACCTGTCTCTGTAAACCCTCTAATAAACCTGTCCTCATTCCAACAGAGCTTCTGGATCAGCGCTTCTAGCTCCATCTGTTTCTGATCAAGGAAAGAAATGTAGGCATCGTCCTTCTTGTATGCGGCAAACTTTTTTAATATCGTCATCGCATAGTAATACTGTAAAGCGACGAAAGAAGACTCCCCGTTTTTGCCCAGCCGCAGACAGTCGTTCCAGTCCGCGTACAGTCCTGCTGGCATTCCGTGCGGTCCCAGATGGTTCATGGAAAAATCAACAGCGCGCTTTAAGTGCTCGTAGACCGTCCCCTTATCTTTATTTGCAAACGGAATCACCTCATCGATAAAAGCGAGATCCCCCGATTCCGACACATACTTGTAAACTGTCGGAAACAGCCACAGCGCATCGTCTGCCCGGTATGCAGGATGCCCTGTCTCCTTCACATAGGAGGCATCATCGGGCGTGTCCTCATGCCCCGGGTTATGCGTAAACTTCACCAGCGGAAGTCCGCCGCCATTGTCCACCTGTGCCGAGAGCATGAACCGAAGCTTCTCCGCTGCCATTTCAGGCGCTAGATGGATCACACCCTGGATATCCTGTACCGTGTCACGATAGCCGTATCCGTTCCGAAGCCCACAGTAGACAAACGATGCCGCGCGCGACCAGATAAAGGTCATAAAGCAATTGTAGGCATTCCATGTGTTGATCATCGTATTGAATGCCTCATCGGGCGTCTTTACCTGAAAATGGGACAGGCGGCCATGCCAGTGGGCTATGAGCGCCGCAAGCTCCTCTGCACATGTCCCTGATGGCTGCTGGTAGTCCTCTAGCGTCCTGTCCGCCTCCTCCTTCTCTTTCATTCCCAGTATGAACGCAAGCTCCTTTGTCTCACCCGCCGCAAGTGTAATTGCCGCTGTAAGCGCCCCGCAGGCATTCTCATTATAGCTAAGCGCCCCGCCAAGGTCTCCGTCTGCCACCCCGGCCGGGTTGGCATAGTTATGATAACGCCCGAGAAACTTTTCCTTATCACCACAATAGGAATCCACCCTGGCCCCGACCAGTCCGAAGAAGCGGTCCCTGGCGCGCTTGTTATCAATCTCTCTGCCGTCTGACAGCCCGTCGAGATTGCCGTGGATTGTCTGACGGATACAGTTTCTGTCGAAGGCTGTCCGCGAGATAAACAGGGAGTACTGGAGATTGACTTGATCCTGCTCGTAGTTGTCATTGTTCGTAAATTCCGCATAGCCTGTGATATTCAGATGTCTCACTGTATCAGAGTTGTTCGTCACCTTCAGGTTCCACACCTCATGCGACTTGTCAAGTGGCACATAGTACAATGCCTCCGAGTGAACACCGCTGTATTCCGCTTCTATCCGGGTATACCCTGTCCCGTGATAGCATTTGCTCAGGTAAGCCTCCAGATCCTTTCCGACAGGCTGCCATGACGCCGACCAGAAATCCCGGCTATCATTGTCTCGGATATAAATATAACGCCCCGGCTGGTCAAAGCCGTTGAACACATACCGCAGAATCCTACCGTTTGCCCCCGACTTCGCGAAGCTGTAGCCGCCTGCATTGTTGGAGATAACCGCTCCGTACTCGGGGGAGCCAAGGTAGTTTGCCCACGGCGCCGGAGTGTCTGGCCTCGTAATCACATATTCCCTTTTTTCATCATCAAAATAACCATACTGCATCGTCCTGTCCTCCTACACATCCAGCGTCACATCGACCATATGTACTACATCCTCCACAAGTGCTTCTACGCGCGCTCTATCCATATATGCCGCATTTTCTCTGATTTCAATTTCCCTGCCGTCGCACATAGCCTTCACAATCCGATATGTCCCATACGGATGCTTTTCGGGATTATGGTATCTGACAAGAAAGGTCCTTTTCAGGAAATTTAGCCTTATGGCAGCAGTCCCATCCGCACCAAACTGCTCCGCCATCAGCTTTGGCGCAAATACCATATTCCCAAGCCTTCCCCGCACACCATACACCTGCGTGATCATGGTCAGCATGTACCAGCTTGCCGCCCCGGTCAGGTAGTGGTACATACCGCGCCCGTCCGCGTCAAAATACTCAGGTATTCCAGGATAGATCCTACTCGTCTGAAAATCCATCGCCGCCGACAGCAGTGTGTGAAGCGCCTTGTACCCCTCCTTCACAAATCCCTGTCCGTACAGGGCATTGGCGTACATAACTGTCATGTGGGAAAATACCGCGCCATTCTCCTTCTCGCCATACGCAAAGCCAAACATTCTGCCCAAGTCAAATTTATCCTCATCAAAACAAGTGTTCAGGCGGTATCCGCCAGCCTCCTTCTTGTAGAGATACCTGTCAGCGCTGCCACAGATCTTTGCTGTCATATCAGCGTCCGCCGTGCCGCTCATGATGGCAAATACCTGACTTGTGAGCATCATGCGCACATTATTGCCATGTACGCCCTCAACCTGATGCCCATTGTTGTCATAATAACCGTTAAACCACCCATTTCCGTCACTGTCTGTCACCCACTCGCTACTTCTGATGTGCTCCATCATCCACGATGCCTTTTCCCTGAGATTTTGCACCAGCTCTGTAATAGGTATCCGCACCTTCCTGCCCGAACTGTCATGGGTACAGGTTTTCACATACTGGTCCAATATCGTCTGCTTCCATTCGATCCTGTCATACTTGTACGAATCCCCTGCAAGAAGGATGGCGATTTCTTCCGTCAGCTCCAGCTCATCCTGCTTTACCACACTCCCATACTGTTCAAGGTAATCCGCCAGTTCCCTAAAATTATAGGCATAGGCGCTTGTAAACGCCACGCTCTCCCCCCTGTCCGGCGCCATGTCGAGCGCGTCGTTCCAGTCCGCGTTGCGCAGCCGGATCTGGTTGTGTTCCCCCACCTCATAAAATGCACAAAGCTGCTGCAACAGGATATGCTCCGCAATACTTCCAAGATAGACCGTACCGTCAGGCGTCCTCTGCTGCATGCCGTACGCCTCACTCCACGCACTGTCAACAGCCAGCCCCCTATGTACCAGCCGATCCTTAAAATACGGAACCTTCTCACCCAGAATCCCGATGTCCCCAGTCTGGTCTATGTAAAGCTTCGTCGTCAGAAACGGCCAAAAGCCATGATCCATCCAAACGCGCGCGATGCCGTTTCTGTCCGC
>CAJUQZ010000011.1:51930-52354 GCA_910588755.1 uncultured Lachnospiraceae bacterium
AAATACGCCCTGCTGCTCCCCGATAATGGTCGCGTTGGTCCCGTCTAACCGCACGCCGCCGTAATTGTCAACGATCATCTGGCGCACCCCATCAGGATTCATGAACAGCAGCGACAGGCAGTCCTGCCAGAGATCGCGCCAGCCCCTGCCTCCTTTTCCGTAATCGTGATGCGGAAGGAAGGAGCAGCCGTAGATACGCCTTAATATTGGCTGGAAACAAATCCACCTTAGATAGCTGTCCTCCTCCCTGCTTCCCGTCTGGAAGGACACATTGACCTTCTCCTGCCAGTAGCGCTTTGTGCGCGCCAGCGCCGCACGAACCTTCTCACCACTGTCATACTCCGCAAGAATACTCCGCAGACTTGTCCTGTCCTCCCCTGCGCCAATGATGACTGTGTAGGACGCCTTCTCCCCCGCCCCCAGC
>CAJUQZ010000012.1:0-7698 GCA_910588755.1 uncultured Lachnospiraceae bacterium
TATATGGTTTTCAGCCATCATTACGGTACAACGGTGAATAATTCAGGTTAAATTTCTATAAATTACATATTTGTTTAAGTAGAGTACATTGTTTTGTTAAATGATGTACTCTTTTTATATCAAGAATATGTGTTCTGATTTTACTCAGTTAAGTAGCAAATTAGAGACTCGTTTTGGGACGTATCGAATAGATAATTTAACAAATCTTAACCTTATAAACAATATAGGTGTTTGGGGCATTGGCAGTATTGATCCCAATTATGCGTCATCAATCGGATTAAATGACAATCCCGGAGATTATAAGGCATTAGTTATAAGTTGTAATTATTCCAATGGAATATTTCAATACGGAAATATTTTACTTTTTTCTCCAAGATGGAGTAAATATAATTTTTGCCATATTCGCTTATGGGAAGGAACACCTTATGTTAAATATGTTTGATCTCGTCTAATAAAACATAACAAAAAAACTGTCCCGCACGATCTATGGGACAAACCATATACCCAATAATATGACAGTTGCATTCCACATTTTTTCTTTTGCTGCCACCCACAAATTTCCAGAGCTGTCAATGCGAGCTGACATGGGATATGCTATCCATGCGTTTGTTTGCGGGCAAGTTATTAATAGTGGATATGCACCATTTGGCAAATGCTTATCAATACTGCCGAGCTTGTACCATGTTTCAGACTCCAAAGTGATATTTGCGCTACAGTGCAACCTAAAAGCTATCAAGTTTTTAATTTTTAGACTATTATAGTACACATTTACTATGTTTTCGGTAGCTGAAAATATAATGTTTGTATCAATTATATTGCTACTTATCTGATTGCTTTTCGAAAATACATTTGCATTAATTTACATCTTTACAATTAGATATTGAAAGGTTATAATAATTTTAATTTAATATTGTTTAAGAATAGGTTATATATTAAAGTTGTCACAAGAGTTGTCACAAACATAAAAATAATGCTTGTAAGTATTGATTTTATAAGCATATATATTCGGTCTCCAAAACCGTCAATGCGAGTTCGATTCTTGCTGCCCCTGCTATCTGGAGAAGTGCCTGCAAGCCTATTGTTAAAAAGGTTTGCAGGCACTTCTGGCTTTTACATGAAATGAATGATTTGTTCCTTTGCTTCGTTCCACAAATCCTCTGGACATTCTTCTCTTCTTCCACTTTATTCATGCCGCTTTGAGCATTCTTCTATTTTGTTCAAATTTGTTCTTATACGATTCCCACATCTACCTCAAAATGCAAAATTTATCATCCTACTACGGTTCTTGATAGCTTTTTTTATTTTCATATTGACAAAACCAGACTATTATGATAGTCTAGTTTTGACTCAAGACTATCATAATAGTCTAAAATATTTACCGCACAGGACACATATTGTAACACTGTTCATTTCCTTATGTGTCCCTGCATAAAAAGGAGGCTGGCATCATGAAGCTATTTGATTCCGAACTAAAAGTCATGGAAGTTTTGTGGGAGCAGGGCGAAAAAACCGCAAAGGAAATCGTCGATGTACTCTCTGAACGCATTGGTTGGAACAAGAACACGACTTACACGGTCATCAAGAAATGTATTGAAAAAGGCGCCATCGAGCGCGGGGAGCCTGGGTTTGTCTGCAAAGCCCTTGTGAGCCGTGACGAGGTGGCACAGAGCGAGACCGAGCAGTTAATTGACAAGATGTTTGGCGGCTCGAGTGAGCTTTTCTTCTCCTCATTTCTCAAAAACCAGGGAATATCAGAGGCGGACGCCAATAGACTTGCAAAGCTGATACGAGACTCGAAATAATTCCCACAAATCATTCGCACAGATTTGAACAGATTTCATTCAAAGATTCTAGAAAGGAGCTACTATGATAAGTTTTAAAATGAACATGCCGTTTTACCTGATGGTCTTTTATGGAAGTTTCATGATTCTGGCTGTCCTTGTGCTGCGCTGGCTATTGAAGAACAGGCTGCCAAAATTTGTATTTCCCACACTGTGGGGTGTCATCTTACTGCGCCTGCTCATCCCTTTTTCCCTCAGCAGCCCGCTTAGCCTCAAAGTCCCCGAATTTGCGACGAACATTCCCTATGAGGCGGCCTTTGCAGAGAACACAAACATCGCCGAAGACGTCATAGCCATTCAGGAAAAGGATACACCACCCGCCGAGGGAACAGCCCTCTCTGCACAGTCTGAAGCCGTTGTTGAAGATGCCACCAATATCAACTGTGTTATCCCGCAGGAAGCCACACTTAGCATTGCATATGCAAGCGATCCATACAAGCAAGGGCGCAATACATCCATCGTACTATTTATATATTTTACAGGTGCGCTGGCCACAGCAACAATTTTGATGGCACAGAAGTACCGTTACACAAGACTTCTGAAAAATGCATTGCTAGTCGAACACAATGAGACCATCAACACGATCCTGCGCGAGATGGATATGGGACACATTCTGGTATTTACAAACGATGAGATCGCCTCGCCGCTGGTGTGCGGACTGCTCACACCCCGAATTTACCTGCCAACACGCATGGATTTTGGAAATATCACGCTTTTGCGCTATATCCTCCGCCACGAAACCATGCATATCCGGCGCAAAGACAACTGGCTGAAAGCCGTGATGCTGCTCACACTCCCCATCCACTGGTTTAACCCCTTGGTCTGGGCAATGTCCAGGGCTCTGGCGTCTGACCTTGAGATGGCTTGCGATGAGGCCCTCCTGCGCCTGTATGACCGTGACAGCGAAGCGGAGGAGCACCGCAAGGGATATGCCCTTAGCCTGCTAACAATGGCAATCACAAAGAGCCGCCCAACGCTGCTCTACAGCGCATTTTCCAGAACAGAAGTCGAGCGGCGGATCCAGGGCATCCTGCATTACCATAAGCCCTCCGCGCTGCTGCTTGCCTTCTCTATCTGCCTGCTCCTTGGCGGCTCTGTGGTCTTTGCCACCGGCGGGCAGGCGCCCTTTGAGACCACACTAACCTCCTACTGTTCCTCAAATAGCTGCCGATGGGGGGTGCGTGTCAACCT
This sequence comes from uncultured Lachnospiraceae bacterium, assembly GCA_910588755.1. Taxonomy (GTDB): domain Bacteria; phylum Bacillota; class Clostridia; order Lachnospirales; family Lachnospiraceae; genus COE1. The sequence goes on from CAJUQZ010000012.1 coordinate 3,033, forward strand.
GGCAAGGAACATCTCCCTGGGCAAAAATGCACAGGATAGGGCTGAGCGTCTGATCTTTGATGTCATGCACGAAGACACCACAAATGATCCTGACCTCCTAAAAGCACAGCTTCTCTCCGCCCTTGCCGATACATTTCATGTAGAGAGAAGCGCCTTTGCACTCGACATCTCACTGTGTCTGGACGACAGGACACTCTATGAGGAGTATGCGGCATGGGGGCTTGTCCGCAGCAACGAGGAGAATGACCTGTCCCTACTGTACAACGGCGAGACCATACGCACCTTCTCCGACGAAATGATCGGACGCTACATGTCAGGACCAGAAGGCGCAGTTGACCTGACTGTCGAGCGAAACCGCCTTGGTGAGATTATTGCTGTCAACGTCTTCCGCGAAGGTGACACTGTGTACGACCGCCGCACAAAACAGCTTGGCCAGGGTCTTCAGCGATATGCACAGACTGCGCCCGGAGACTCCCTGGAGACAGAGTTAGACACCATACCCATTACAGGGACTGCAGACAGTGTCACTCTCCATAATTATACCGTACAGACCAAATAAGATGAAGAATTTTCCCCTACATTTGGCTGTGCATAGAAGGCTTTTACAAGGCGGATCAGATATTCAATATCCCTCGTTCCGCCTGTCTCACAGGCTGAGTGCATGGCAAGCTGCGGCAGACCGATATCCGCAGCGGCCATAGACACCTGCGCCATCGCAATATTTCCAAGCGTCGAGCCACCCGGTATATCCGAGTGGTTTGCGTACGTCTGCAGCGGAATATCACATTTACTGCACAGCCTCCTGACATACGCCGCAGAGTAAGCATCTGTTGCGTACTTCTGCCCACCGTGGTATTTCAGCACGACGCCCCTATTTAAATAAGGACGATTGGTCAAATCAGCCTTTCCCCCCTGGTTTGGGTGGCATGCATGCGCATTGTCGGCGCTTAGCATAAAGCTGTCTGCCTTCCAGGTACGATAGACTTGTGCGCTGACGCCAAGCCCGTCCGCGATGTTTTCCAATGTATCTTTCAAAAAGGTTGAGTCCGCACCCTGCCTTGTGAGACTTCCCACCTCCTCATTGTCAAAGATGGCAAGCACATTGATATGACACGCGGCACTTTTGTCGGAAATCCCTTTTAAACCGGCAAAAACACAGGCCAGGTCATCATAGCGCGGCGCCATGATAAACTCATTTTCCACTCCTGCCAGCACAGCCTTCTCACAGTTCTCCACGAAAAGGTCGTAGGACAGGAGCCTGCTGCCATGAAGCACATCTCCTGACAGGGCTTTTTCAACCAGCGCATGCAGCATGCCCTTTGACGGTTTCTCCCCGTCAGCCTGATCTGTCATGGCCATCAGCGGAAGCATGTCGGTCTGGGCGCTAAATGCCACACCATTGTTCGCCTCCCTGTTCATATGGATCGCAAGGCTTGGTATCATACAGAGATTGTCCTTTAACTTCACCGGACAGGACACAATCTCCCCATCCTTCTCCACACATACCCTCCCCGCGATTGTGAGCGGCCTGTCAAACCATGTGGACAGGAGCATGCTGCCATACTTTTCCGTGTTGAGGCTGAGATAGACACCCTCTTTGCCTATCTCAGGATTTTCCTTAACCTTAAAGGCCGGGGAATCCGAGTGGGCGGCATACACCTGAAAACCCCTGATTTTTTCAACTCCACACGCTGGCAGGCCAAACGCAATCAAGGACGAAGCATTTCGAACCACGAAGTACTTTCCGCCGCTTTCTAGCATCCATACATTCTTCTCGGACAGCTCTGTAAATCCCTTTGACAAAAGCTCCTTTCTGACATTGTCCACCGCATGGTAGCCTGTCAGACTATTGTCTAGAAATGTCATTAATTCATCTATCATACTGCTACTCATCTCATACCTCCAAACTGCACACCAGAACCATGTTGCTATATTTTATGACCATATCAGTCAAATTAGATCACATCCATCGCCTAAACGATGCCTCCGACACCTGGACCCTCTAATCAGAGCGTATCACATACATCACTACACTGATACCGCCAGCACAGATCACTCTTCTGATATCCTCTAACCAGAGTACATCACCCCTCCCGCAAATACCATCAACATCAGTCACCCTAAAGCGTGTTTGAAAATGCTCCATCCAGTACATTCTAATCATATTACATCAATCGCTTCGCCGATGCCACCGACACCGATCACCCGGATCCCCTCTATCCTGTCCATTCCATCAAGATTTACTCTTGGCAGGATCACAGTCTCATATCCAAGCTTACGGGCCTCCTGCACTCGCTGCTGGGCCATGCTCACAGCGCGCACCTCGCCGCTTAGCCCCACCTCGCCAAACACGATCGTCTTCTCATCGACGGCACGGTTTTTAAAGCTGGATACGATCGCCATAATCAGTCCCAGATCGATTGCCGGCTCATTGATTTTCATGCCGCCTGCGATGTTCACATAGGCGTCACAATCCCCAATCTGCATGCCAAGCCGCTTCTCTAACACCGCCATCAGCAGATTGACCCTGTTAAAGTCGGTCCCTGTCGTCTGGCGCCTTGGGATTCCAAAATTCGTCCTGCACACAAGCGCCTGTATCTCTATCAGAATCGGCCTGGTGCCCTCCACAGAGCAGACTACGACAGAGCCGCTTGCCCCCACCGGTTTACCACTTAGCATATACTCCGAGGGATTTTCCACCTCTATGAGGCCCTCCTTGCGCATCTCAAAGACACCAATTTCGTTGGTGGAACCAAAACGGTTCTTGACACCCCGTAGTATCCTGTAGGAGGCGTATCTGTCCCCCTCAAAATAAAGCACCGTATCGACCATATGTTCCAGCACACGCGGCCCAGCCACAGTCCCTTCCTTTGTCACATGTCCCACGATAAAGATCGACGTCCCCATGCCCTTTGCCAGCTGCAAAAATACATTTGTGGCCTCCTCTGGTTCAGTGTGACGGATTGTTTCCTCCACCACACCAAGATTTGTCTCGCACAATAGCAACATCGAATCCTGAAAATCCCCGATCCGGACAGCTCTAAGCTTAATCTGTTTTAAGGACTCCTCCCCCGATATATACAGAACCTTCCTGCCCGCATTGGCAAGCAGCCTGCACATCTGCAGCAAAAGTGTGGACTTGCCGATGCCGGGATCGCCGCCCACCAGCGTCAGAGAGCCTGGCATGATTCCCCCGCCAAGCACTCGGTCAAGCTCTGCGATGCCAGTGTGCACACGCTCCTCCTCCCGCATGGAAACCGAACTGATTTTGACAGGCTTTCCCGCCTCCCGAAACGGGGTTATCTTGGAATTGGCCACATTGACCTTCTCCTCCACAAACGTGTTCCACTGTTTGCAGGCTGGACACTGCCCCATCCATTTAGAAGACTCGTGCCCGCACTCCTGACAGTAAAACACTGTCGTCGTTTTCTTTGCCATGAAAACCTCCTCTGATAATAATGGACCCAGCATCAGATAAAGAAGCCTCCCTTACTTAGGAGGCTTTTTTATCTGACGTTATTTTATCTATTTCTTTATAATCTTAACTTCAATTTCACCAGCGCCCTCAAGTTCCACGCTGACACTTAGCTTCCCGGAAAGATTTGTCTTCATCACACCAGCGCTCTCCCCAGCCACAATCACCTCATATTCTGAATCATCTGCTGCGCCCACTGTGATCTGTGCATCCTGACTTCCCTCTACTGTAAAGGAAATACCATTTTCGCTCTCGCAAAAGTCATGAACGGAGGTACCCGGAACCGATTCGTACAAGAACAAACCGTTTTTTTCCAGTTTGGTCATACCCTGAAAGGTCTTTACCTTGTACATATCCCCAGCATGCTCGTAATCCTCAAGCTTTGCCTTAGCCGCAAGCCCATGATTCCCAAAGCTGATGTTTCCGTTACTCTCGGAACGTAGCAATTCATCAATTACTGCCATTTCATTTGTCCTCCTAAAAGTTTACTTAGAATAAAATTTTTATTACACTATAATCATATACTATATTTTTATCTTTTTCCACAGTATTTTGTTGAAAATTTAAATTCAGGCTTCGCCTTCCTTTGTTTCCCTGACTGTAAAAGTCACCTTGTCGCCGCGCACGCCGGCTGTCACCACATCGCCCCTCTTGACCCTGCCCTCTAGGATGGCCGTGGCAAGCTCATTCTCCACCACATTCTGGATTGCGCGCTTGAGCGGCCTTGCGCCCATCTTTAAATCAGCGTGCTTTTTCACCAGATATTCCTTCAGGGTGTTCGTGAATGACAGATCAATATCCATCTGCATCCGGCATCGCTCACAGAGGTTTTTGGACAGCAGTGAGACAATCTGCTTCATATCCTGTTCCGTCAACGGATGAAATACCATAATCTCATCGATACGGTTGATAAACTCGGGCTTGAACAGACGTTTTACCTCCTCCATAACTCCTGATTTCATTTTGTTGTAATCCGCCTGTGCGTCCCTTTTTGCCGCAAATCCCAAATTTTTGGGATCGACGATGCGCTGTGCACCCGCGTTGGAGGTCATAATGAGAATTGTGTTCTTAAAGCTTACTTTCCTGCCCTTCGAATCTGTGATATGACCGTCGTCAAGCACCTGCAGAAGGATATTGAACACGTCGGGATGCGCCTTTTCGATCTCGTCAAACAACACGACAGAGTAGGGC
>CAJUQZ010000012.1:7708-17159 GCA_910588755.1 uncultured Lachnospiraceae bacterium
CACAACCGAATAAGGATTCCTGCGCACCTTTTCACTGAGCTGTCCGCCCTCCTCAAAGCCCACATAGCCCGGGGGAGAACCCACCATTTTAGAGACGGAATGGGATTCCATATACTCGGACATATCCACCCGTATCAGCGCATTTTCCGAACCAAACATCGCCTCGGCAAGCGCCTTGGACAGCTCTGTCTTTCCGACACCGGTGGGGCCTAAGAACAAGAAGGAACCAATCGGCCTGTTGGGATCTTGCAGCCCCACACGGCCGCGCTTCATGGTCTGTGCTACCGCAGTGACTGCCTCCTCCTGCCCAATGACACGCTTGTGCAGTATGGACTCAAGCTTTAGCAGTCTCTCGCTCTCCTTCTGTGTCAGCTTCTTGACGGGAATCTTTGTCCAGTTAGCCACGACCTCCGCAATGTCATTCTCCGTCACAACAAGACTGCGCTCCTCCTGGTTTTTCTCGTATTTGGTCATTGCCTTGTCATACTTCTTGATCAGCTCGTCCTGCGCCTTGCGAAGCTCGGCTGCCTGCGTGTACGCCTCCATTCTGATCGAACGTTCGATCTGGAGGTCATATTTCTTGATCTGTGCTGTCATTTCCTTGAAGCTGTCAGGAACGTTCATATTTTTCAGTCGGATTGCAGCAGACGCCTCATCGATCAAGTCAATTGCCTTGTCAGGAAGATTTCGGTCATTGATATACCGGTCAGAGAGCTTCACCGCCGCCTCGAGCGCCTCCTGCGTGATGGTCACATTGTGATGCTCCTCGTACTTATATGCCACGCCATTTAAGATCTCGACCGCCTCACTCTCGTTTGGCTCCTCCACCATCACCGGCTGGAATCGCCGCTCGAGCGCTGCGTCCTTCTCGATATATTTGCGGTACTCCGCGATTGTCGTGGCGCCAATCAACTGTATCTCCCCCCTTGACAGGGACGGTTTGAGGATATTGGACGCATCGATCGCCCCCTCCGCGCCACCGGCACCAATCAGCGTATGGATCTCATCGAGGAACAGATAGATATTCCCCGCATCGATCACCTCCCGGATCACTCTCTTGATGCGCTCCTCAAACTCACCGCGATATTTCGAGCCAGCCACCATCCCGGCGAGGTCGAGCGTCACAACGCGCTTGTTCTTGACAGTGTCTGGCACCTCGCCATTTACAATCCTGAGCGCAAGCCCTTCTGCAATGGCTGTCTTGCCCACACCCGGCTCACCGATCAGGCAGGGATTGTTCTTGGTGCGCCGGGACAGGATCTGAACGACACGCAAGATCTCTGACTCCCTGCCAATCACCGGGTCGAGTTTTCCCTCCCTGGCAAGATATGTCAGGTCCCGGCTGTACTGGTTTAAGGTCTGTGTTGTCCCATTCCCATTTTGTTTCTTTTTATTTCTGTTTCTGCTTAAATCGTCCTTGTGCTGATTGATGTCCTCCCCCATCGCAATCAGCGTATCCATATACAGCTTCTGCACATTGATACCGATGGTATTGAGAAGCCTTAGCCCTACATTCTCGCCCTCCCTTATGATCGCGAGCAGAATGTGCTCTGTACCTGTAAGCTGGCTTCTGTACTTTTCCGCCAGCCTGTGGCTGTCCTCAAGTACCTTTGCCGCCCTTGGGGAATATCCATCCCGCTCCAGCAGTGCGACGTTTCCCTCCGGCGCTATTAACTCTTTAATCATACTGATAAGCTGCACCTCATCGACACCGTTCTCGGCAAGCACCCGCGCCGCAACACCTGTTCTCTCCTTCACAAGTCCCACGAGAATGTGCTCGCTCCCAATATAACTCTGGTGCAAATCCCTTGCAGCCTTGGCCGCTTTCTGCAGCGCTGCTTTGGCTTTATCTGTAAACTGCTGCATTTTTCTATGCCTCCATGTCCTTCTCAATTTTTTAAAGTCTTTATTTCATATTCATATGGTTTCATAATGCTTTATTTTCCTGTTTTCTATCGTTTATATTCCTTTCGCATCATATCCATATCACTTTAGATATTCATATCATTTTTTACATCACTATTGTAATCCTCATAGATCTCATCGATCAGTGCATGGACTTCCTCCCTCGATATCCGCTTGCAGCTGCTCTTGGCCAACAGCACCTGCATATCACGCTTTAAGTCCTCCATAGCCTGCATCTTATCTATATCAATCGCGATCACTGCGCCTTTTCTCCGGTCCACTTTCACAAAGCCCTCCTGCTTCAGGACAGAATACGCCTTGTTGACCGTATGCATGTTAATGCCTATCGTGTCCGCAAGCTGTCTCACGGATGGAAGCGTGTCTCCCTCCTGGAACTGGGAGGTGGCGATCCCTATGATAATCTGGTTGCGCAGCTGCAGATAAAGGGCTTCATCGCTGTTAAAATCAATCTCTATATACATTTTCCCACGCTCCTTTCATTTGACAGCTGTTATATAAATTGTAGCACAATGCCCCTATGCATACAAGGGAAGTTATAAATATTTAAGAATAAGGCGAAAAAACCTGCCTAACCTATATATATCAATATATATCATTAGACAAGTTCTTTCGTTTTATTTTATTTATTCAATATCCATAAAATCCATATCATCGTCTTCTAAGAGGTTCTTGGCCTTATATCCCTTCTGCCCCTTATCATTTGGAACCCTGTCATTTTGAGCCTGTGGACGCCTAGGAGGCTGTCCTCCTGCATTTCCCTGCGGGCGTTTTGGCGGCTGTCCCTGTGGTCTGCTGCCGTTATTGGAAGTGTTCCCTCCCTGCGGACGTCTGGCTGGCTGTCCCTGCTGTGATGCCCCACCATTTGGATTTCCACCCTGCGGCGGGCGCCTAGGAGGCTGCTGGCTCTGCTGATATCTTGGAGGCTGCTGTCCCTGTGGACGCCTGGGCGGCTGTCCCTGTGGTGTACTGCCAGGTGCGCCCCCCTGCGGGCGCCTTACCGGCTGTGGTCCCTGTGGGCGTCTGGCCGGCTGTGGTTCCTCGTCATCCTCCAGATCCTCTAGGTCCTCTATGTCATCATCCTCCTCGTCGTCATCGTCATCATAACCCTTATATCTGCTGTAAGAACTTCCCTGTCCTTTCAGCTTCAGCAGCAGCAATCCCACCGCCGCAACCAGAATCACAATAATCACGATCAGCACGATAACCGGAACAAGTCCTATAGCACCAAGCCCATCTGACGGCTCAGTAATCCCCTCCGCCGTGTAGACATATCTCTGGTGAACCTGGTTTTTGGAGTCGTACAGATACCAGCCCTGTTCCCCATTCGAATTCTGTGCATAGAAAATATAAAAGTCCCCATTCATATAGCCCTTATATTCCTGTTCGCCATTGCGAAGCCTGACCAGCTCAAAGCCCGGCATAATATATGGAACTTCATCCACATCCATCGGTGTGATTTCATTGTTGTTGGTCTGACTTGGCGTTTCTGGCTGCTCTGGCTGTGCGGGCGGCTCCTCCGCCGGGACCGTCTCAGGCGGCTGCTCCCCATCTGGATTTTCCGATCCTGTAATCTGCGATGTTGCCGGATCGTTCGTGACATTGTCAGCCGTCACCAGATCTGAACGGATAAAACCTGTTATCTCACTGTTATTGTAGGTAAAAGATACCTGATACCATGTCTTTCCATCTGTACCTGTCGTCTCACCAACCACTGTCAATACCATTCCGCGGTTCGCCTTAGCCTTTGATTCAGAGTTTGTCGAGGCCGCTGCCCTGATATTCGTGTTGTTGCTTATGACAGAGACCTGTCTAGCCTCTACTGGATTGGCTGTCGTAGGCGCATCCGAAGACTGTGCAGGCGTTGTCGTACCGCCCTGCGATGTCGGTATATTGGCGCCGTCTGGCACCTTGATCAGATCGCTTCTGATATAGCCCTTCTGCTCGGAATTAACATAAACCTGATACCAGTAATTGCCATCTGTCCCTGTCGTCTTGCTGATAATGTCAATTGTCTTACCTGACGGCACACTTGCAAGCTTCTGGCTGTTTGGGTCCGCCGCTGCCCTGATCACAGCACTCTTTGCGACCACTGTACCCTGTACATCGGCAAGGCTTACCATTCCAATACTTAGCACCATGCAGAAAAGCACTGCTGCCAATATGTGCTTTGTCCCGTTTCTTTTGTTCTTTTTCATAATTTATACTCCTGTCACGCCTCGTCAATCGCTTTCCCGATGTCATGGCGCATATATTTATTGTCAAAGTCAACCCACGCTGCTGCCGCGTACGCGTTTGCCCTTGCTTCCTTCAGATCTGCCCCCTTGGCTGTCACACCCAGCACGCGTCCCCCGTTGGTGACAATTTTCCCGTTCTCATTCAGCTTTGTACCCGCGTGAAAACAATAGTATCCCTCCCTGCCATCAAATTGCTCAAGACCTCTGATTTCAAGGCCCTTGTCGTAGCTGACAGGATATCCGTCGCTTGCAAGCACAACACAGACAGCCGCGTTATCCTCGAACTGGAGGTCGATCGTATCAAGTTTCCCATCAATACATGCCTCCATCACATCAATAATGTCACTCTTCATGCGCGGAAGCACTACCTGCGCCTCCGGGTCCCCAAACCGCGCATTGTACTCTAAGACCCTTGGCCCGTCGGGTGTCAGCATCAGACCAAAGAAAATGATTCCCTTGAATGCTCTTCCCTCTGCTGCCATCGCATCGACCGTCGCCTGATAGATGTGCTCCCTGCAGAACGCATCCACCTCATCTGTATAGAACGGACTTGGCGAGAAAGTTCCCATGCCGCCGGTGTTCAGGCCCTGATCCCCGTCCTTTGCGCGCTTGTGGTCCTGCGCGGAAGTCATCGTCTTGATCGTCTTCCCGTCCACATACGAGAGCACAGACACCTCACGTCCTGTCATAAACTCCTCTATCACCATACGGTTCCCAGCCGTTCCAAACTGTTTGTCCAGCATGATTGTACGGACACCCTCCCTGGCCTCCTCTAGCGTATTGCAGATCAAAACACCTTTTCCAAGGGCCAGCCCGTCAGCCTTCAACACAATCGGAAAATCTGCTGTCTCCAGGTAGGCAAGCGCCTTGTCCGCATCATCAAACGTTTCATACGCCGCTGTCGGTATGTTGTACTTCTTCATCAGATCCTTTGAAAATGCCTTGGAACCCTCGAGAATCGCTGCGTTCTTCCTTGGTCCGAACACCCTCAGCCCCTCCGCCTCAAACACATCGACAATGCCGCCCACCAGCGGGTCATCCATGCCGATGATGGTAAGGTCGATCTGCTTTTCCTTCGCAAAGTCTGCAAGAGCGTCAAACGCCATAGCATTGATTGACACGCACTCTGCAAGCTGGCCAATACCTGCGTTTCCAGGTGCACAGTATATTTTATCGACTTTGGGACTTTTCGCCACACTTGTGGCAATCGCATGTTCCCGTCCGCCGCTTCCCACGATTAAAACTTTCATGCCGCTTCCCATATCCTTTCTATTATCAATCATGTCTCATATCAATCATGTCTCAATTATCAATAATACCTCAATCTATAATGCCTCACGATCATAACGCCCCAGGGCGTCCGTCTTAGAGCAGTCCGTTCGCAATCATGTTGACCGCCTGCGGCAGAATGACCCACTCCGCCTGCTCCATAACGCGCCGCTGAAGCGCCTCAGGCGTATCTCCAGAAAGCACCTCCACCGCCTTCTGCAAGATGATCGGGCCGGTATCTGTGCCTTCGTCCACAAAATGTACTGTCGCGCCCGTAATCTTTACACCGCGCGCTAGAGCTGCCTCGTGTACTTTCAGTCCATAAAATCCCTTCCCGCAAAACGAGGGAATCAGCGCCGGATGAATATTGATGATGCGTCCCTCATATTTTCTGATCATCTCTGGCGGAAGTACCACCAAAAATCCCGCCAGCACGACAAGGTCAGGCTCTGCTGCATCCACACATTCTAGAAATGCCTCATTAAAAGTCTCCCTGTCCCCATAGTCCTTTGGTGACACAGCAACAGCATCAATCCCTTTTTTTCGTGCCCGCTCCAGTGCGTATGCACCCTTATTGTTGCTGATCACCCGCACGATCTGTGTGTTTGTGACCTGCCCTGCATCGATGGCATCCATGAGTGCCTGCAGGTTCGTACCGCCGCCAGACACACACACACATACCCTCAGCATATCGTCACACCCTTTTCGCCGTCTCTGATCTCACCGATCACATAGCATGTCTCACCGGCAGCCCGAATGGCCTCCATCGCCCTGTCCACATTAGAGGGATCTACCGCCACAATCATGCCGACGCCCATGTTATATGTATTGTACATCACATGCTCGTCGATATTCCCCTTTTCCTGTAGCAGTTTAAAGATCGCAGGAACCTCATAGCTGTCCTTATGGATCACCGCATGAACACCGTCATGGAGCATCCGCGGTACATTCTCATAAAACCCGCCGCCTGTAATATGACTGCACGCCTTGACTACAACGCCGCTTTCCCTGATGCGCTTTAGTGCGTTGACATAGATAATCGTGGGCGTAAGCAGCGCCTCACCGAGTGTTTTTCCAAGCGTGTCATAGTACGTATTCAAACTCTCCTTTGTCATCTCAAATACTTTTCTGATCAGAGAAAAGCCGTTGCTGTGCACACCGCTTGACGCGATCCCGACCAGCACATCGCCCGCCTGTAAGTCCGCGCCTGTAATCAAATCCTTCTCATCGACCAGTCCCACGGCAAATCCGGCAAGGTCGTACTCATCCTCTGGCATCAGTCCCGGATGCTCTGCGGTCTCACCGCCAATCAGCGCCGCACCGCACTGCTTACAGCCCTCTGCAACCCCTTTTACGATCGTCGCAATCCTGTCTGGCTCATTCTTTCCACAGGCAATATAATCCAAGAAAAATAATGGCTCGCCGCCCGCGCATGCAATGTCATTGACGCACATCGCCACACAGTCTATGCCAACGGTATCATGCTGATCCATCAGAAATGCCAGCTTAAGCTTGGTCCCAACCCCGTCTGTACCCGAGACGAGCGTGGGCTTTTCCATGTCCTTGATCTTCTCTAAGGAGAACGCGCCGGAAAAACCGCCAATTCCCCCAAGCACCTCCGGACGCATTGTCTCCTTCACGTATTTTTTCATGAGCTCCACTGACTGGTATCCGGCTTCAATATCCACACCTGCGTTCTTGTAATCCATAATTTCCTCCTGTTTTCCTACTTCTTTAGATATTCCTTATATCCAATCTCTTGCAGCCTTGCATCCTTTGCCATGACCTGCTCCTTCTGGCGCGCAGCATAGTCCTTTAGTCTGGCAAGCAGGGCGCTGTCCGATGTCGCGAGGATCTTCGCTGCAAGAAGTCCTGCATTCGCACCGCCATTGATCGCCACAGTCGCCACGGGAATGCCCGATGGCATCTGTACGATAGAATACAGTGAATCGCGCCCGCCAAGCGATGTCGTATGCATCGGAACACCGATGACCGGCATCGGAAAAATAGCCGCACACATTCCCGGCAGGTGGGCCGCCATGCCCGCCCCGGCGATAATCACCTTAAAGCCCTTCTCCTCCGCAGTCTTTGCATACGCAAAAAACACATCCGGCTCCCTGTGTGCGGAAATAATCGTCATCTCATAGGAAACGCCAAGCTCCTCTAATACGTCTGCTGCCTTTGCCATGATGGGCATATCCGAGTCAGACCCCATCACAATACCAACCTGTGCCATAGATAACCTCCACTAACTCCCATTCGCCCACTTTTGCAGGCGCGCTATAACTTCTAACCCCTTATAGTTTACAAACATTACTTTCATACGTCAACAAATTATTCGAAATTTTAACAATTTATCTTTTTCACACATCAAAGGGCTGGTTGAGCTCCTGTGTCCCTGGCAGCACAAACCGCCCCTGTTCTATAATAGCATAGGACTCTCCCTCTCCGCTGTATGCTATGATGGAACCCAGCTCGTCATACGGTATCGTGATATCTGTGTGGCACGCAAAGTACGCCTTTGATGGCTCCGTCTTTCGCAGGATCGATATAGCGTTGTCCTTCGCTACGACTTCCCTTCCGTCCTCATTGTATATCCTGACTTCCTCGCTCCTTGAATAACAGGTATCCCCGACTGCAAAATGAGGCCCTGTCTTCTCCGCAATCAGAATCGGAAACAAATTCTCGATGCCGTATTTTTTTGCCGTCATGTACGCTGTTGTATTCGTGCCGATTGCAAACTCTCCCATCGGAAGGGAATCGTAATGATATAGTACATTTTCCTTAATGTAAGCCCTGTTCTTCTCCTTCTCCTCAAAGTTTGAGCAGGTGTAATCAGCAATCATTCCATCCTGAAAATCCAGCTCGAGGTTGTGGTACTCAAGTTCATTTAAGAACACGCGGCTGACATGAAGCCTGCCGTTTGTCCCCGCAAGCACTGGCGAGGTAAACACCTCACCGACAGGAATATTGACATCCGCGACACAGTTCTCGAAAATCGCTTCCTTCTGGGAATCTTTAATTGGATACAGGGCTACACGAAGATCGGTCTTATTACCATTCATTCCCTTAATCTCCACATACGCCGCCCTGTTGAGTGTATCGATAATCGTGGCCTGTATGCGCTCATACGTCTTATAATCCAGCGTGTTGAGCCTGATGGTCTCATCAAAGATTTCCTCAAAGTGCTCCCCGATGCTTGGAACCGGAAAGGCGATAATCGTAAAGCTCCGCTCCTCCTCATTGATATATCTGCAGATAATGTCCTGTGATGCACTCTTTAGCTCTGCTGACAGCTTCTGCTGTCCGGCGTCTAGGCTTGCCGCCTCATCAACGGATGCCGGCGCAAAGGGCGTCTCGCCAAACACCTCGATAACTGCCGGTCCTGCATAGACTGCCGCCTTGTCCTTTACCGCCTCATACGCAAGCTTTAGCACCTCAAGATTTCTGTTTACCAGCTTTTTGTCGAGGAAAAGCGCGATGTCATCCTTGTGGTCATACAGAAACTGCCTGTTGGCATCTGCCCCGAAGTATCCTTTTTTGCGCACCACGGCCTTGCTGAAAATATTGTTCTCACACCGGTAGCAAGTCGGTTTTAAACCCAGCTTTGCAAAATTTCTGATCGCCGCCCTCACCACGCGCTCAAACCCAAGCATATAGTGAATATCAACCGTCTCCTTCTTGCCAAGATCGATGTGCGCCTTCTCAAATCCCATGCGGTAGCCCTCTGTGTACGTGTCCGCCATCAGCTGGATACGTTCCTCCGACAGTGTGCTTAGATATTGCGCCATTTTCTCCACATCGGGCGACACATACTCCCCATACTGGTACAGATATGCCAGATTATTGAGATCGCTGTCCTCCACGATCCTTGTCGCAAAGTCACAGTCTGCATCGACCAGACTCCGTACCCTGTACAGGGTAGCTGTCTCCGAATAATCGCTCACAAACCAGTACAGTGTGTCCCTGATATCATCCGTATTTGGAATTGCCGCCTTCTCTGGCAGCGTCAGAAGCTCCGC
>CAJUQZ010000012.1:17169-21483 GCA_910588755.1 uncultured Lachnospiraceae bacterium
TCTGTACCGGGAACCGCCGCTTTCTCAGACTGCGCGCAGGCGAACGCGTTGTAGATCTCCACAAAGAGCTCCATGCGGATCACGAGGTCCTCTAGGCGCTGCTCAAAAGCATATGGTATCATCGCCCTGATCTCCGTGTACAGAAATGATAGCAGCCTGCCCATGTCCACCCCATATTTCTGGCAGGCATAAACCGGATTGGCATAACTCGTGGCGTACCGCGCACCCAGGATATCCTCATACAACGCCCTGTTTTCTTTCCTAAGCGCCTCCAACCCCATCTGCTTTTTCCTGTTGTCATAATTGTCACAAGCATCTGCCACCCGCAAGATAAACGCTGCCACCCGCTGAAAATAATCCCTGTAGTCCCCCGCCACCTCCTGTGCTGCTGCAATCTCCCTGATTCTGCCACAGGAGAGCTCATACCGTTCTCTTATAACTTCCATCTCAAATCACTCCTAAATATAATATGATACCACCCGCTATCACCGTAAGTACATTCAAAAAAATACCCATCACCGGAAAAAACCGGAATATATCCTGCTCCATCAGTGAGCGTATCCCCAGAACCAGCCCAGCCACAGCGTAAACCAAAGCAAGCAATACAACCGCACCGTACTGCATAGGCGCGGCGCCCTGATTCAGATAGGTCCTGTGAACCGCCATGCAGATCGAAACACCCGCTACAAGCCCCAGTATCGTTGACATGATCCCCCACCTGGGATTTTTCTTATCTGTAAAAATATACCCTTTCCTGCCAGAAATACGAAACATTTTCACTCCCCACGTCCTTTGCTCCAATTTCACAGGGAAATGGGCATTCCGTATGAAATGCCCACCCAACATGCTAAAATAATATCTTTGATTTGCCTGCCAGAAGCCTGCCGCCGCTGATCAGAAGCATTACACCGCTCGTCATTCCCACGACGATCGATACCACTCCAAGCACGATTGAGAGTGTTCCGGCCCGTCCCATTGCCTTATAGACTTTCTCTTCCATCCTCATCCTCCATTTCCTAATCCGGATCTCCAAAACTTCCTTACTTCGCTCCATACTGGGCATAATACGCGTCAAGCGCTCCCTTCATCTGATCGTCTATGAGTACCCTTCCATTGTACGGCTTATTGTACAGATGCTCTACAACCTCCTCCATCGTGACAATCGCCCCCGTCTCGATGCCATAGATTTCCCGGATCTCTGCCAGTGCATTCTGCTGTGTCTTACCGCGCTCCTGCCGGTTTAAGCTCACCATGAGCCCCACGACATCCACATTCGCCTGCGCCTGCAGGATCGGAAAAGTCTCCTCGATTGATTTTCCAGAGGTAGTAACATCTTCTATAATAACAACTCTGTCGCCATCTTTCAAGTCACTTCCAAGAAGGATTCCCACATCGCCGTGATCCTTAGCCTCTTTTCTGTTGGAGCAATAACGGATTTCCTTGTTGTACAGTGTGGAAAATGCGATTGACGTCGCCACAGAGAGCGGGATTCCCTTGTACGCCGGCCCAAAGAGCACATCAAAATCCGAACCGTAATTGTCATAGATGGCCTTCGCATAGTACTCGCCAAGCCTTTTGAGCTGTGAACCTGTAACATATGCCCCCGCATTCATAAAAAATGGAGATTTCCGTCCGCTCTTTAATGTAAACTCCCCAAATTTTAACACATTGCAGTCAACCATGAACTCGATAAATTCCTTCTTGTATTGTTCCATATTCCCCTTTACCTCCGCATTGTCTCTAAATTCATTATCTGCCGGTGCCCGCAAGCGCCTGGTCAATATCTGTAATCATATCCACCACCGCCTGTCTGGCTGCATCTGCAAAGCCCAAAGACCCAAATTTACTATATTTCTCATTCTGGTATGCCGCGATGATCCCCCTTGAGGAGTTGACAATCGCGCCAAGACGGTTCTCATCAAAAAAGTGAACCAGGTCTTTTCCTGTCCCGCCCTGTGTGCCGTAGCCAGGCACCAGGATAAAAGCCTTCCGCATCACTCTGCGCAGTATCTTTCCCTGCTCCGGATAGGTGGCGCCCACCACCGCACCAATGTAGCTGTAGCCCTTCTTGCCCACAAGCTGTTCTCCCCACTCGGCCACTTTCTCGCCGACCACTTCATATAACGGCCTGTCCGAGAATGTGATTCCGCCAGCGTCATTCCCCGCCGCGCCAGCCTGAACACCGGTTTGCAATATTCTGTCCTGGAACTCGCCGCTGCTTGGGTTAGAAGTCTTGACCAGGATAAAAATTCCCTTCTTTTCCTCCCTACACACATCAATAAAGGGCTGCACACCGTCTGAGCCAAGATACGGATTGACCGTCACAAAATCTTCATCAAAGCCGGAACACAGACTGTCACCCACCTGCGTCTTACCTAGATGCCCCGCAGCATAGGCCGCTGAAGTTGAACCAATATCGCCGCGTTTGATATCCCCGATCACCACAAGCCCCTTTTCCTTACAGTAATCAATTGTTTTCTTGAATGTGACAAGCCCCGGAATGCCAAACTGCTCATACATCGCAATCTGGGGCTTTACCGCCGGGATCAAATCGTATGTGCTATCGATAATCGCCTTGTTAAAAAGCCATATTGCCTCCGCCGCGCCCTCCAGCGTCTCTCCCTTCTCTGCAAAAGCCGTCTTTTTTATGTGGTCTGGCACAAATTTCATCGTCGGGTCCAGTCCCACCACAATTGGCGCCCCTGTCTTCTGAATTCTGTCTATCAGCTTATCTATCATATATATACCTCCCTGCCACCAAATCTGTCTGTATGTTATAACATTTTCATACAATCAGGCGCATTACTTGTTAAATCACTTACACAGTTCCTCCGCCGTTATGCCTGATTCCTTTTTCCGGATACATTTGCAGAAGCTTTCGAATGAAAATGCCACATCCTTTAGGAAATCCGCAAAATATTTTCCGCATACTTCTTTATATTAGATACATTAACATACTTTTGCTGTGATTGTCCAGTTACAATTACAAGCGTTGGCGCCTGCCGCACCCCGTATTTGACTGCAAGCTCCATATTTTCCTCCGCGTCAACAATCGTGTAGTCCACATTTTGCAGGTATTTCTTTGCCAGAGAGCAGTTCGGGCAGGTCTTTGTTGTAAACAGATAAGTATTGTCCGCCGCCTCGTGCGCCCTGTCCACACGAACAGGACTACCCATCTTGTACTCCGTCCGATTCTGGTATTCCTGCAGCTTTCCGTCATTCCAGTTCTGCACCGGCCTGTAATAGCCTGTAATACGGCTGTAAACCTCTGTCGTCTTGCCGCACTTTGGACACACCTTCTGCTCCCCGGTCAGATAACCGTGTTCGCTACAGATGGAATACGTCGGCGACATGGTGTAATACGGAAGCTTGTAGTTCTCCGCGATCGTACGCACCAGGTTTGCCGCAGCCCTCCAGTCCGGAAGCTTCTCCCCCAGAAAAGCATGAAACACAGTTCCCGATGTGTAGAGTGTCTGAAGGCTGTCCTGTATGTCAAGCGCATCAAAAATGTCCGTCGTGTAGTCAACCGGCAGATGCGACGAGTTGGTATAATACGGCTTGTCCCCCGCATGCCCCGCCGTGATGATATCCGGCCACTTCTCCCTGTCATGCTTTGCGAGCCTGTAGGTCGTACTCTCCGCTGGCGTCGCCTCAAGATTGTACAGGTCGCCGTACTGCTCCTGATAGTCTGACAGGCGCGCGCGCATATGGTTCAGCACATCCTTTGCAAACTGCTGTGTCTTATCATGGGAGAGGTCCGCCCGGAGCCATTTCGCGTTGAGCCCCGCCTCATTCATGCCAATCAGCCCGATCGTCGAGAAATGATTGTCAAACTTGCCAAGATAACGTTTGGTATAAGGATACAGCCCTTCTTCCAGAAGCCTTGAAATCACATTTCGCTTAATCTTGAGTGAGCGCGCACTGACATCCATCAGACGGTCAAGACGCCTGTAGAAGTCCGCCTCGTCCGATGCCAGATATGCGATGCGCGGCAGGTTGATTGTGACCACACCCACGCTCCCCGTACTCTCCCCTGAGCCAAAAAAACCACCTGTTTTTTTGCGCAGCTCCCTCAGGTCAAGGCGCAGTCTGCAGCACATACTGCGGACATCGGAGGGCTCCATGTCAGAGTTGATATAGTTAGAAAAGTAAGGCGTCCCATACTTTGCAGTCATCTCAAATAACAGCCGGTTGTTTTCTGTGTCTGACCAATCAAAATCACGTGTTATTGAATATGTAGGAATCGGATACTGAAAGCCTCTGCCGTTGGCGTCGCCCTCGATCATCGTCTCTATAAACGCCTTGTTGCCCATA
>CAJUQZ010000012.1:21493-28018 GCA_910588755.1 uncultured Lachnospiraceae bacterium
GTCATCAGAGGCGACGCATCTGATACGGCCCCGATAATAAAACCGGTAAGATCCATCTCCTCCTTGCAGTCCCCGTAAGTAAAGTCCATCTCCTCCCCGCCCACAATCGCCGGCAGATTCGCAAGGTCGTCCGGCACTGTCCAGTCCAGTGTGATATTGCTAAACGGCGCCTGCGTCCCCCAGCGGCTTGGCGTGTTGACTCCATAGATAAACGCTTCGATGCATTTCTTGACCTCCTGGTACGAGAGCGCATCCACTTTCACGAAAGGGGCAAGGTATGTGTCGAAAGAAGAGAACGCCTGTGCGCCTGCCCATTCGTTCTGCATAATGCCAAGAAAGTTTACCATCTGGTTACAGAGCACGGACAGGTGCCTTGCGGGCGCTGACGTGATTTTTCCCGGAATGCCGCCAAGCCCCTCCCTGATCAGCTGCTTTAAAGACCAGCCTGCGCAGTAGCCTGTGAGCATGGACAGATCATGAATATGAATATCCGCATTCCTGTGCGCGCTGGCAATCTCCTCATCGTAGATCTCCGAGAGCCAGTAGTTTGCCGTAACCGCCCCAGAATTGGACAGGATCAGTCCACCGACAGAGTACGTCACTGTGGAGTTCTCCTTCACCCGCCAGTCCTCCACCTTCACATAACTGTCCACAACCTCCTTGTAATCAAGTATCGTGGACTTCATATTGCGCATCTTCTCGCGCTGCTTCCTGTAGAGTATAAACGCCTTTGCCGTCTCCGTGTAACCTGCTTGCTCCAAAACCTTCTCCACACTGTCCTGGATATCCTCCACATGGGCGCTGCCATCCTTTATCTTTCCCTGGATATCTGCCGTCACCCGCAGCGCAAGTAGGTCAATCATGTCCTGATTGTACTGCATTTGCGTCGCGTCAAAAGCCTTGATGATTGCACCGCCAATCTTGTCCAGACAAAACCCGGCCTCACTGCCATCTCTCTTAATAACCTGAAACATTTCGCATACTCCTTTGCATGATTCATATTCACTATAACACCTTCCTGCGCATACAGCCATGCGCTGTCCCGCAGCCAGAAGCGTTTAATAAAATGATAACAGATTGGATATTTGAAGTCAATCGAACACTACTAAATATCATGTGTTCCCATTACACCAAATACAATATCTAGTGTTTTTATGACTTCCATGTCATAAACCGGAATAGCGCTGCAATGCCCTCACCGCGTCTTTAAGAACTCATTTTCCTTTTTTGCCCGTCCGTCATTCGGGTATATCTGGAGATACTCCTCCATCATCGTCTTTGCCTGCGCAAAATTTCCGGTGTACTCATATGCGACAATCCTGTTAAATCTTAATTCCTGCAGATAATCCGAGGCCCCCATGCCAATTCCACTCTCGAAGGCCTCCACAGCCTCCTCATACCTGTCCTGGTGCATTAGGCAGATTCCAAGGCTATTGTAGATTGCCGCGTCGGGCTTATTTGATCCCAAATAGGTCTGATATACCACGGTTGCATGATTCATGTCTCCAAGCTTCTCGTAGGTCTGTCCCAGAATCAGGGAAAGTTTAGGGTCATCCCCATTCTCAAAAGGAGCCAGGTACTTGCGCGCATTCTCGTAATCCTCAAGATAGTAATAGATAATTCCCTTCTCGCCATCCTTCAGGCTTTTTTCCTTCTCACTCATAAATTTCCTGATATATTCTTTCCCCTGCTCGCCATAACCAGCAGCCTGCATCTCTACATAGGCGTCCATCACAAGCCCGATATCATTGGAGTCAAGGGCAAATGCAGTCTCAAAATCCGCGACCGCATCATCATACCGATTCTGCCGCAAGACAGCACACGCCCGCAGGTAATACGCATCTTTTTCTTTCTTCCTAAGCCCGATAATTGCCGAGTAAATATTCTCGGCATCCGCGTATTTGCCCTGTTTCATATAAGCAGACGCCAGATAGTAATTTGTGTCGTACACAAGCGCTGACGGCCTGCTCTTGGCATTTTCTATGGATTTTAGAAACGCCGCCTCCGCCTCCGCATAATTTCCAAGTCCCATATAAGCAATCCCCTGCCCCCTGTATGAGAGCTCTGTATCCTCGTTGCTTAAAAGCGCCGCCTCAAAGCTCTCGACCGCGCCCTGGAAGTCGTACTGCTCCACTAGCTCCATCCCCGCAAGAAGGTTTGTGTCCTCCGGCTTTTTACCACAGCCATCCATCAGCAAAACAGCCATAAGCACTAGGACACCCACACGCACTGCCTGTACTATTCTAAGATTTGCAATCATAATCATTCCTTACCTGTATCCATTATCTATCGTTATAAATAGTATCTATATGAACCATATCACCCTATCAAAAATACCTTCGTATCCTAGCTGTATTTCCTGTCCTGAGCGCACAGTACCGCCGTATCTTTGCAGGTTTGCCCTCCCGGAACAGGCGGTATTCATACCTCCTGGTTTTAGAGCGAACTTTCTGCACATCCACCTCATCGAGAAGCCTTGCAAGGAACTCATGTTCGAGTACTTCGTCATAAATTGTATCCACCTGGTCCCTTCTATAACAGTTGCGCTCCACATACTCAGTAAACAGTTCTGTCAACAGCTTCAGAAAAAACAGCTTCATATCTGTCATCAATCCACTGTCATTGTACCGTTCCACTGCACTTATTTGAAAATCATACAAAATCCGAAGCATCTCCATGCGGTCCCTTATGGAATAAGATTCGAGCGCATATCTGCTCCTAGGGGCATGGTATAAGATCATTGCCTTTGTCAGCAGATAACTCTCGCTGTGCCCAAAATACTCTGCCACAAACATCAGCCCTAGCAGTCTGTCCCATGCCTTTTCCTTCTCCACGGGCCCAAGGGGGCTATCATGCTCTGGTTCAAACATCAGTTCCGTCCTGAAAAAGATATTGTTGTCCCTAATAATTCTGCTCTTAAACAGCTTTCCCACACAACTGCCAAGCGCAGTGTCCGTATACATCAGCCTGCCTGCTTCCCGTTCGTCTGTCGAAACCACGTCGGAGATTGGCAACATCTGCGCCTTCAGCTTTCCCTCACATGGTAAATAATGGACACCCCCGTCATCAGCCTTTTCCTTCCTGACTTTACTGCTTTTGCACCTCGTAATATAGCTAAACGCCACAAAATCTGCGTACTCCTCCAGAACAGATGCGATAATCTGCTCCCATGCATCCTCGCACAGCCTGTCCGCGGCATCCAGAAACAGTATGTATCTACCCGCCGCCTTCTCAATTCCAACATTGCGCACGTCAGCAACAGCTTCGGCCTCCATGACAACCAACCTGATGCGGCGGTCCCGCTCAATATACCTGTTTACGACAGCAGCAGTCTCTCCTACACTATCGCCCACCACCACGATGCACTCCATATCAATCGTCTCCCGCGGGCATCTAGTGACACTCCTTAGACACGCCGCGATATGGCGCTGCACGCCACGCGCGGGTATGATCACACTCAAATCCATATCCTACTCCTATCCTCGATGAAAGCGCGCCAGCACATTCCGAATTGCCTCGTGCAGCTCCTCAATCCGGATTGGTTTTGGAATGTGCGCGTCCATACCAGCCTCAATCGACCGCCTGTAATCCTCCGTAAAGGTGTTCGCAGACAACGCTATGATCGGTATACTTGCCCGGTCACGATCCTCCAGCGCCCGGATTGCCTTAGCCGCCTTATGCCCGTCCATGACAGGCATCTGAATATCCATTAAAATCAGGTCATAATATCGCGGTTTGGCGTTTTTGACCATCTCCAGTGCAACGCTGCCGTCATTTGCTGTCTCGACAGTATATCCCTCGTCAGCAAGCAGCTCCTGTGCAATCTCGCGGTTAATCTCATTGTCCTCAACAAGCAGTATCCGCTTGCCCTCTAGGTCTGCTCTGTCCACGCATGACTGTGTATGCTCCTGCTCTGGTATCTCGTCTGACAGCCTGAGCAGCAGTGTGACTGTAAATTGGCTCCCCTTACCCACCTGGCTCTCAACGGCGATGCTGCCCTCCATCAGATCCACAAGGTTTTTGACAAGGCTAAGCCCCAGACCTGTTCCCAACACGCCGCTCTTTGTGGTGTTGCGCTCCCGCTTGAACGGCAAAAACAGCTCTTTCATGAACTCCTGCGAAATACCCCTGCCATTGTCCTCCACGACAAACTCAAATTTTCCATAGTGCCTTAGCTGTACGTCCTCCTCCGTCACGGTCAGCGTCACCCATCCGTCTGGTTCTGTGTACTTCACGGCATTGTCAAGCAGCTGGAACAACATCTCCTTCACCCTTAAAAAATCCATGTACACCGCGCCGTGCATCACCCGCGACCGGTCGATCACAAACCGAAGCCCTTTCGCATCAGCCTGCGGCTGGATCGCCTGCTCAAGTTCTGCGAGCAAATCACCCAGCATCACAATGTTTTCCACTAGGTTTACCTTGCCTGATTCCATGCGTGTGACCTCCAGCGATTCATTCACAATCGCAAGCAGCTGCTCACTTGCAGTGCGAATCTGGTCCAGATAGCCGTCAACCCTGTCCACGTCCGAAATATGCTTTTTGGCAAGCACCGTATATCCAATAACTGCGTTGAGCGGCGTTCGTATATCGTGCGACATATTCTGCAAAAACGTGTTTCTGGCTATGTTGGCTGTCTGTGCCTGGCTTAGCGCTGATTTCAACAGATTCTGCCGCTGGACCTGCTCTGTCATGTCCTTTGTGATCGCCATTGTAATCACATCGCCTGTATACTCATTTTTTCCCAACAGGAAAACATAGTGGTACAGATGCCGCCTGCCCACGGAATCTGTCATCCAGCCATTGTAGGTCTGCTCCAGCTCACCCTTGCTATAGCACCGGATCAGACGGTCCGCACTGATAAACTTCTCGTACTCCGCCGCCTCCTCAGGCGTCATGGCCTTCATCCAGAACCGGATATAGTCCGAATATTTTTCAAACCGAAGAATTCCCGAATAATCAAAAAAATCCTGCATCTGCCCATCCTGCATCTGTATGTACGCAGACAGAAACTTATCCTTCGTCAGGTTGACCTCAAAAAAACATATCGCATCATATAGAATCGCCTTGCGGTACTGGCTCTCCCGCGCATAGATTGTCCGCAGCTCCTCGTTCATCTTCTCTAAGTCGCTCATGCGTTTTTTCAACCGCTCAGTGCTGTCGTCGATAAATACATAAAAAATATCACCATACAAATCTGTGTGCATAAAATGTCCATAGTCTTCTATCCAGCGCACTGTACCATCCTTCTGTATGATGCGGTACTCCACATAGTCAAAATCATAGACGCTGTTTGCAATCTGACTCTGGATACTCCTCTCAACCTCATCAATATCCTCCGGGTGCACCATACCCCGGAAGGTATACCCCGTAAGAAGGCGAAATTCCTCCTTTGTCTCACACCCAAAAATCCGCAGTACTGCGCTATTTACGTACAGCAGTTCTTCATCACCATCTGCATAATAGATAAAAAGGCCGCCCGGCATCCCTTCCAGTATCGGCGCAATGCTGGATAGTGTCTGCTCATCAAAAGCCTGTCTTGCTCCTTTATGGTACACTTTCTGCTCCATGTGAATCCTCCACTTCCATCTTGTCCTTTTTTACCTTCTCTATTATATACTATTTTTCCGGACAAAAAAACCATAAAAATGATAAAATAAAAAATCCTCTGCCAGAGCATATCTAAAAATGCTCTAGCAGAGGATTTCTGCAGTGGACTCCCTGATTAGGAGTTCTGCCCCATATGTAATATGCTGGTGTTTTGTCTTTTTGGAAATGATATCAAAGAGAAGCCTCGTCGTGTCCTTTGCCATCTCCTCCACAGGCTGGCGCATCGTCGTGATGCTTGGCACTGTATAAGATGCCATATCGATTCCATCATACCCCGCTAAAGAGATATCCTGCGGCACACGCAGACCAGCCTCATACAATGCCCGCAGTGCCCCGATGGCAAGTGCGTCCGCCACAGCGTACAGTGCGGTGAATGGCTCCCCGCGCGCAAGCAGCTTTTTGGTCGTCAGGTATCCATTCTCCATAGAAAAATGCCCCAATCCATCCTCGGTCTGACAGATCAACTCTGGATTCATCCCGATACCGTGTGCGCGCAGCGCATCGCAGTAACCCTCCAGGCGCAGCCTGCCGACACTCTCCTCAAGCGCCTCCGCCACAAGAATCGCAATCTTCGTATGTCCCTGTCCAATCAGGTATTCCACCATTCTCGCGCTCTCCCTGCGGTCGTCCACACTGATACTAGAGTACTGCTTCCTGCTGATGTTCTCTGGGATAGCACCCGCTGTGCTGAACACAAACGGCACTGTGAGCTTTTTGAGCTTTTCCTCCGAGTGGGAAAAAAGTCCTCCCAGAAAGATAATCCCTCGCAAACGCTTTTCCTTGACGACCTTCTGCGCCACATCCACCTCGTCCTCATCCGACTCAATATGAGACAGCTCCATCGCGTAATGCCGTTTCTTGCACTCCTGTTCGATCACTGTGATCATACTTGTGAAGAACGGATTTGCTATCCCT
>CAJUQZ010000012.1:28028-49918 GCA_910588755.1 uncultured Lachnospiraceae bacterium
TTCACGAGCACTGCAATCGCTTTGGCATCCACCCTTTTGAGATTCCTCGCACTGTCGTTTGGAACATATCCATATTCCCGGATTGCATTCATAATCTTCTCTTTTGTCTCCAAATTGATATCCGGGTGATCATTGATTGCCCTTGACACAGTGCTGACACCTACACCGCATATTTTTGCTATGTCCTTGATCGTCGGCTCAAACACCCTACCACCTCAATTTTTTATTTTATTCCCCATTTCATTTTCTCTCTATTTTTTCTTTTTACCGCGGACAATCCTCCCATAAATCTGCGCCAGCTCCAGCATATGCGCCGAGAGCGTCTCTGTACACATCCCCTGCACCATGCGCCACTCCCAGTTTCCGCCCAGCGTCGATGGCGTGTTGATGCGCGCGTCGCCGCCAAGTCCCAAGTAATCCTGCATAGGAATGATTGCCGTGTCCGCCACACTTCCAAGCGCAGTGCGGATCAGGCTCTCGCCAAGATCAGTATTTCTCCTGATATTCAGGTATTTCTTTGCAAATGCCAAATCCTTCCTGCCCAGAGAAGAGATCCAGCCATTCACTGTATCATTATCGTGTGTCCCAGTATATACAACACAGTTGTTATTATATTTGTGCGGCAGATAGGCACTCTCGCCACCAGCATCAAACGCAAACTGTAAAACTTTCATTCCAGGATAGCCCGTCTTCTTCACAAGCTTCAGAACTCTCGGCGTCAGGAAACCTAAGTCCTCCGCAATCACCGCACGATTTCCAAGGGTCTTCTTCATAACCTCAAACAGCTGGTATCCCGGCCCTTTCTTCCACTCGCCATTCTCCGCTGTCCCGTCCCCGTACGGGATAGCCCAGTACTCGTCAAACCCCCTGAAATGGTCAATGCGCACAATGTCATAGATGTCAAAGCAGTGTGCAAGCCTCCTCATCCACCACGCATACCCAGTCTCCTCATGGTACTCCCACTTGTACAGCGGATTGCCCCAGAGCTGTCCGGTCGCAGAAAACGCATCGGGTGGACACCCTGCAACCGCGATGGGAACATTCTCCTCATCGAGCCAGAAAAGCTCCGGATTAGCCCATGTATCCGCGCTGTCAAATGCCACATAGATCGGAATGTCGCCCACAATGCTGATTCCTTTCCCGTTGGCATATTTTTTTAACGCTGTCCACTGCTTTGAGAACAGGTACTGCTGATAACTGTAAAATGTAATATCGTCCGCAAGATTTTTCTCATACCTTGCCATCGCCTTAGGCTTCCTAAGGCGGATCTCCTCGTCCCACTCAATCCAGGACACGCCGCCTAATGCGTCCTTGATTGCCATGTACATCGCATAATCCTTGAGCCACTGTTTATTTTCCTCGACAAATGTCTTGTATTCCTTGTCCTTCTTTAAATCTGACCGCTCAAAGGCCTTGCGGAGAAGCGCGAACCTCGTATGGTAAATCTTCTCGTAATCCACTTTCCCGGGATCGTTTCCAACATTAGCGGACGCACACTCCTCCTCTGTGAGCAGCCCCTCCTCAATCAGTGTATCCAGACTGATATAGTACGGATTCCCTGCAAAAGTCGAAAAAGACTGGTACGGCGAATCCCCATATCCTGTCGGCCCCAAAGGCAAAATCTGCCACAATGCCTGTCCCGACGCCGAGAGAAAATCCACAAAATCATATGCTTCCCTCGAAAACCCGCCTATTCCAAATCGCGAGGGCAGGCTAGATACTGGCATCAATACGCCACATCTTCTCATACGCATCTCCCTTTCTCCACACATAATAAAATGTTCGTCCATAGAATCATTACCAAACCAGAAATTGTCGGATTTTGATATCGGTAACGTTTCCAACGGACATTCTAATCATATCACTTTGCACAATAAATAGCAAGGTTTAATTTCCGTTTTAATAAATCTTTAGCATAATTATCCGAAATAAAACTAAACTTTTGTGCATTTTTTACGGCAGGAAAATTAATCCCTGCCGTAAATATCCCTTGTATATATTTTCTCCTCCACATCCTCAATCTCCTCTGTCAGGCGGTTCGCGATAATAACATCAGATATCTTTTTAAATTCATCCAGATCCCGCATGACCTTCGACCGGAAGAAGCTGTCCTCCTTTAGGGTAGGCTCATACACGACAACCTCGACGCCCTTTGCCTTGATGCGTTTCATGATGCCCTGTATGGAAGACTGGCGGAAATTATCGGAATGGGTTTTCATGGTGAGCCTGTACACACCGACAATCTGCGGTTTCCGCGCCAGTATCATATCAGCAATATGGTCTTTTCTCGTCCTGTTGGCATCCACGATCGCCGTGATAATATTATTTGGGACATTCTCATAATTGGCCCGCAGCTGCTTCGTGTCTTTTGGCAGACAGTATCCGCCATATCCAAAAGACGGGTTGTTGTAATGGGTTCCGATTCTAGGGTCTAGTCCCACGCCTTCTATAATCTGCTTTGTATTGAGTCCGCGCATCTCCGCGTATGTGTCCAGCTCATTAAAGTACGCAACCCGAAGTGCCAGATAGGTGTTTGCAAAGAGCTTGATTGCCTCGGCCTCCGTCGTATCGGTAAACAGCGTCGGGATATCCTGTCTGATCGCTCCCTGTTTGAGCAGGTTCGCAAAAATCTCCGCCCGCTCAGACTGCTCCCCGACGATGATGCGCGACGGGTAGAGATTATCGTACAATGCCCTTCCTTCACGCAGAAACTCGGGTGAAAAGATAATGTGGTCTGTGCCGTATTTTTCCCTGACAGACTTGGTATAGCCTACTGGAACCGTCGATTTGATCATCATGACAGCTTCCCTGTTCACCTTCATGACCAATTCAATCACGGCTTCAATCGAGCTGGTGTCAAAGTAATTTTTGTCCGGGTCGTAGTTGGTCGGCGTTGCGATGATGATATACGCTGCATCCCTGTACGCAGCTGCGCCGTCCGTCGTCGCTTTCAGGTCTAGCTCCTTTGTCGTCAGATACTCCTCGATCTCCTTGTCGATGATCGGAGACTTTCTGCTGTTGATCAAGTCAACCTTCTCCTGAAAAACATCCACCGCCGTCACCTCATTGTGCTGAGCGAGCAAGATTGCATTTGAGAGTCCTACGTAACCAATACCTGCCACTGCTATTTTCATAATATTCCTCCATTTACCATACCAAAAAAGCCTCCTTGTATTATCGCTTGATCCCTGCTTTTCGGGGCATATTTATCTCAAACAACCAATATAATGATTTATTATATCACTTTACCCACATGATGACCACTCATTCTTTCAATACAACTCAAATGCAACTCATATCCTAAAAATATCATATGTTATTATTCGGTATTCTACCTGAAATCATAGAAATCCCACTACAGCCACTCATTCCAGAACCGCTCGACCTTCCTTGAAATCTGCGCCACGCTGACCACCTCATAGCTGCTCCACTCCCGCGGGAACATGCGCCTGTACTGCGGCTCTAAGAAGCGCTCGTCAAGCAGCGCCACCACGCCGATGTCCTCGGCGGTGCGGATCACGCGCCCCGCCGACTGCAGCACCTTGTTCATGCCAGGAAACCGGTAGGCGTAGTCAAAGCCGTTCTCCCCCAGCGCGTCAAAGTGTTCCTTCAGAAGCTGCCGCTCGCACCCTACCTGGGGAATACCAGTCCCCACGATGATGGCCCCGATCAGGCTGTCGTGCTTTAAGTCAATCCCCTCCGAGAAGATCCCGCCCATCACACAGAACCCGATCAGGCTTGAGTCATCCGCTTCCTCGAGCTCCAAGTCCGCCCCGTCCGGGATATCACAGCGCCCGTTTCCCTGAAAGCGCAGCAGAAACTCCTCCCGTCTGGCCTCGCTCATATAATCCTCCTGCACGATGCACGTCATCGTATCCGCGTCATAGTAAGTCTCCATAAAACCGTTGTAAACCTGCTCCAGGAAGATGTGCGACGGCAGAAAAACCATGTAGTTTCCATGACGCTGTCTCACCACTTCATAGATATACTGCGCAATACGCCTAAACTCCTGTTCATTTCTCCTCGTATACTTGCTCGTGACATCGTTCGCGATGAGAAGCGCCTTTTTCTTCTCATCAAACGCAGATTTTGCATAAACTTCATAGTCCGTCGGCTCACCGCCCAAAAGCCGCTTGTAATACTGGATCGGCAGCAGCGTCGCCGAGAACAGGACTGCGCTGCGCCCTTTTTGCATGCACTGGCGCAGGTTCCTCGACGGATCGACGCAGAAGAGCTTGAGCATAAAATTCCCGTCCTCCATCAGCTGGCTGTACACCACATAATGGTCGTCCATGATCTCATACATATTGAGGAAATGTGCCACCTCAAAATAAAATTCCAGCAGTTCTTTTTTATTCGGAAAGGTATCATACTCGTCGAGAAAATCATCGATCGCACTATATAAACGGTTCAATGCCACCACGAAGCCGTCGATTTCCGTCTCCCTGCGGTAGTCCTCGCACTCCCTTTTCATGGCAAGCAGCTCCTTGTTGCACTTGTCAAGATGCGTTGCAACCTTTGGGGCAGCTTCCTTCATCAGCCGTCTGGTACGCAGGAAAGCGTCCTTGAACAGTGCAGCACTGTACATCTCCCTACCGCGGTCTAAGAGGTTGTGTGTCTCGTCGATCAGAAACACGTAGTCCCTCCTGCCGTTCCCCTCCGCAAAGAAACGCTTTAAGTACACCCTTGGGTCAAACACATAATTGTAGTCGCAGATGACGGCATCGGAAAACAGGCTCATATCCAGACTAAGCTCAAACGGGCAGACCTGGTAGCGGGCTGCATATTCCAGTATTTTTTCCCTTGTAAAATGATCCTCGTGTGTCAGCAGGTCATACATGGCATCGTTGACGCGGTCAAAGTGGCCGTTCGCATAAGGGCACGCATCGGGATTGCACTCCGCCTCTGACACCCTTTCCGCCAGGGCGCTTTCCTGCTGAAATTCCTCCTGTCTCAGAAAGCAGATCTTGTCCTTTGCTGTCAGCGCGATTGTCTTGAACCGAAGACCGTTTTCCTGCAGCAGGTTAAAGCACTCCTGCGCCACGGTGCGGGTGATGGTCTTTGCGGTGAGATAGAAAATCTTCTCTGCTAGGCCCTCCCCCAGGGATTTTACAGCCGGAAAAACCGTTGATATCGTCTTGCCAACACCTGTCGGCGCCTCGAGAAAGAGCCTTCTCTTGTGGTAGATGGTCTGATAGACATAGGTGACAAGCTCCTTCTGCCCCTCGCGGTATGGAAACGGGAAATGAAGCTGCTTAATCGACGCAGTGCGGATCTGATTCCACCCGAACTGGAAATCCGCCCACTTTCTGTACTCCTGCATCAATTCGTCAAACCACCGTTTGAGCTCCGCAAAGGTATAATCCTCATGAAAATATTTGAGTGTCTCTGTCTCGATATGACAGTACGTCATGCGCACGCCGATGTGCTCTAGGTGATTTTCCGCCGCGTACATGTACGCATAGCACTTTGCCTGCGCAAGATGGACGCCCACGGGCTGCGTGATGCGCTTGAGCTCCCTGTAGGTGCCCTTAATCTCATCAATGATTACTTTTTCCTCTTTTATGAGCCCTTCCTCTTTTGCAGGCGCTGGCAGCGACTTGTCCTGACTGGTGTTTTCTGTATTGATAACATATGTTTTCTTATTGAGCATCGCCCCAAAAGGAAGCGTATCCTTGTCGGTTAAAGGATACGGCGTCCCGTCATGTTCCCCCCAATTATAATCGATGATTCCGTCGGCTCTTCCTTCTATTATAATGTCGTACTCGGGCGTACTCCATGTGCACTGCAAGCCGATCTCCGCATGGTACTCGCTGCCCATGCGCCGCTGCAGCATTCTGTGTATGCGGCTCCCCTCCTGCATCGCGGTGTCCGCTCCTCCTGATTTGCGATTGTCGATGCTGCCCTCACGCAGGATAAATTCCACTAACTGCCGGACTGATACGCGTATCTCCATGTCTGTCCCCTTCATTTTCATTTTGCTGTTCTGCCCTTTTGGACTGCCAGCCTGCCCCATTCGGGAATGAGAAAGCCACAAAAAAACTCTCTCCAAATGACAGTTTACGCCATCATTCGAAGAGAGTCAAATTATATTGTGTCTATCTGTAAATTCATTCTCATGCAATCGCAAGTCCACTCACATAGCTCTCAAACTCATCGTTGTATCCCGCATACTGCAGCGTGAGGATCGAGCGGAAATCCAACCCCATCACGCCGATGATCGACTTGGCGTCCACTGTGTAATGATTATAGGAAATGTCGATATCAAAATCACATTTCGACGCCTCATTCACAAAATTCTGCACATCCGCAGGTGTCATCTTAATCTTACGTTCTCTCATAATAACAACTCCCTTTCTACAACATAACCACAAACACATCCTGCCATGTAAGCCCCGCCAAACTGTTGTCAGCGGCTTTCGTCGTATAACATCCGTTCTTTTATACAGTTCCTGACACGTAACAGTCCAGCCTATGGCTTCCTGTTACGGCATCAATCCAGGCAAAATCGCTTCGCGATGACTTGATACTTCTCAACAACTACGTATTCTTACGGACTATTACTCTGACATTCCCTGTTTCACGTATTATAGTATACAATATGCTTCAAGTAAAGGTTTTTTGTCGCTTCCTGACGCATTTCGTCGATTTCAAAAGGTGAACTCCTGTTATTGTATACAATCCTGATTTTTGTTGTGACATTTATATAGTTGATTGTTGCCAGATTTTTTATCTTTATACATATTGCATCTAAATATTTTTTTGCGCTGTTGTCTGGTATGCAGATATTACGTTTGTTTTTGGAATAAAATCTCCCCTGAAGTCCTTTCCCCCAGCGAAGAGAAAACGACAATTATTGCATTAAAACGTAACACTTTTAAGCTTGCATTTTCTATGATTTCAGCTATACTAAAACGTAACCGCCCGGACACACGGCCGCAAAATCAAATATGTGTTCAGGGCCGTGTGTCCAACACGCGTTGGCAACAACTTAAGAAAAGTGAGGTACACAACTATGACAGCCATGAAATGGTTCTACTCTTTTCTCAAAAAACACAACCGAAGTATGGCGCTGGGACTCGTGCTGGTGACAGTGATCTCTATTCTCGCCATCGTCAAGCCGATCGTCTCCGGTTCGATCGTCGATGATGTCATCACAGGCGGTAAGTATGAACTGCTCCCAAAGCTGATCGCGCTGCTCGTCCTCATCACGATCCTGCGCGGCGTGATGCGCTACTGGTCACAGGTCATCTTCGAAACCTGCTCGCAGGACGTGCTGTACGCCATGCGCGACACCGTCTACCGCAAGCTTTTGCAGGAGGATTTTAACTTCTATAATAAGAAGCGTACCGGCGACCTCTTAAGCCGCCAGACCGGTGACATGGACGCCATACGGCATTTCATAGCATTTGTTATTTATCAGGTGTATGAAAATGTCTTCCTGTTCTTCTTCGCGTTAATCATGATCTTCACTGTCAGCTGGAAGCTTGCGCTGTGCATGTGCGCTGTGCTGCCCTTCGCGCTGTTAGTGACCTTAAGCCAGACGAAGGAGGGACGCCCGCGCTTCCAGAAAATCCGTGAGCAGTTCTCCTCCCTCAACACCTTCGTGCAGGAGAACGTCAGCGGAAACCGCGTGGTCAAGGCGTTCTCGAAGGAGGACTACGAAATCGGAAAATTTAATAAGGAAAACGACGGCTACCGCGACGCCGAGCTTGCCGCCGCTGAGATCTGGACAAAGTATGTGCCACAGTTCGAGTTCCTCTCAAACATGCTCACTGTGATTCTGATGCTCGTCGGCAGCATCATGGTTGTCCAAGGCAGCATGACACTCGGAAACTATGTCACAATCAACGGCTATCTGTGGATGCTCATGAACCCGCTGCGCCAGATCGGCTGGCGTATCAACGATATCCAGCGCTTCACGACCTCCGTGGAGAAAATATATGCCACCTACAGCGAGGAGCCCAAAGTAAAGCACCCGGCAAAGCCAATCCCGTGCAGAAAGCTTGCGGGTGATGTCGAGTTCAGGAATGTGTCCTACAGCGCCGACGACGAAGATATTATCCACAATGTCAGCTTTAAGGTCAAGAGCGGCCAGACTGTCGGAATCCTCGGCTCGACAGGATCCGGCAAGTCCACCATCATGAACCTGCTCTGCCGCTTCTATGATGTGACGGACGGAGAAGTACTGGTTGACGGACGGAACGTGAAAGACTTAGATCTCTACAACCTCCGCCAGAATATCGGCATGGCAATGCAGGATGTCTTTCTCTTCTCGGACACCGTCGAGGGCAACATCGCCTACAGCAGGCCGGACTGTCCGTTCGAGGCTGTCCAGAAGGCCGCTGTTATGGCGGATGCCGACAACTTTATCCGCGAGATGCCTGACGGCTACGACACCATCGTGGGCGAGCGCGGCGTCGGACTCTCCGGCGGCCAGAAGCAGCGCATCTCACTGGCAAGGGCGCTCTTAAAAGAACCTTCTATATTAATACTCGACGACACAACCTCCGCCGTCGATATGGAAACTGAGAGCTATATCCAGCAGCAGTTGAACAACATTGACCACGCCTGCACGATCTTTGTCGTCGCCTACCGCATCTCGTCCATCAAGGATTCCGACCTGATCCTGGTGCTGAATGACGGAAAGATTGTAGAACAGGGAACACACGATGAGCTCTTGAAAAATAACGGCTATTATGCAACAGTATTCCGCCATCAGTACGGCGAGTTTGAGAAATACGTGGACGAGATCAACCAGAAAGGGGGCGAAAAGTATGGCACGAAATAAATATGACATTGACGAGGTGATGGAGGATAAATTTGACTTTAACCAGCTAAAGCGTGTTTTTCAGTATGTGAAGCCGTACCGGGGACAGCTTGCGTTCGCGCTCTTCCTGATGTTGTCCGCCTCGGCGCTGACCATGCTCTTTCCCATGTTTATCAGTGAGATCATGGATACTTATATACCCCAGAAGAATATCAAAGCAATTGTTATTATAACATTGATATCACTTGTTATCGTACTGTACACCTGCGTGTGCATCCGCCTTAAAATACGCATCACCAGCCGTATTGGACAGGCGATCGTGCACCAGCTGCGCTCCGATATTTTCTGCCACCTGCAGGAGCTGCCGTTCTCCTACTATGACGACCGCCCCCACGGTAAGATCCAGGTGCGCGTGGTCAACTATGTGAACAGCCTAAGCGACCTGCTGTCAAACGGTATTATCAACACGATAACAGACATGTGTAATTTAATTTTCATCCTGATCTTTATGCTCTTACTGCATGTGCGGCTCACACTGATCTGCCTGTGCGGACTGCCTGTGCTCTTCGCCGTCATCGTGTTCGTAAAGAGACGCCAGCGACGCGCATGGCAGATCCAGAGCAACAAACAGTCCAACCTCACCGCCTACATCGCGGAGAGCATCAACGGTATCCGTGTCACACAGTCCTTTGTGCGGGAGCGCGAAAATACTTCCATTTTCAACCACCTAAGTGACAGCTACCGCAGCGCGTGGATGCGCGCCGTCAAATACAACTTTATCATGTGGCCCTGCATTGACTCGATCTCAACCGTCACGACAGCGTTTATCTATGTAATTGGCATTGGCTGGATCTCCGGCGAAATATATGGTGTGACCGTCGGTATCCTGATCGCGTTCACCTCCTATATCTCGAGGTTCTGGGAACCGATCAACACGCTCGCCTCGTTTTACAACTCGCTGCTCACTGCGATCGCTTACCTGGAGCGCATCTTCGAGACGATCGACGAGCCCGTCCATGTCAAGGATGCCGAGGGCGCTGTACCGATGCCCCCGATCAACGGAAAAGTCGAATTTCAGGATGTATGCTTTAGCTATGAGGACGGTGTACAGATATTAAACAAGGTAAACTTTACGGCAAACCCAGGCGACACCTACGCTATTGTAGGCCCCACCGGTGCCGGCAAATCAACCATCGTCAACCTCATCAGCCGCTTCTACAACGTAGACTCCGGCACAATCCTGATCGACGGAACGGACATCTCCAATGTAACGCTGAAGTCCCTGCGCAGGCAGATGGGCATTATGATGCAGGACAGCTTTATTTTCTCCGGCACGATTATGGATAACATACGTTATGGAAACCTGACCGCAACGGACGAGGAGGTTATCACCGCCGCCAAGACCGTCTGCGCACACGATTTTATCATGGAGATGGAAAATGGCTACCAAACGCAGGTCAACGAGCGCGGAAGCCGCCTCTCGGCCGGACAGAGACAGCTCATCAGCTTTGCGCGGGCGCTGCTCGAAAACCCGGCGATCCTGATTCTCGATGAAGCGACCTCAAGCATTGACACCGAGACGGAGATTCTGTTACAGAAGGGCTTAAACAGGCTTTTGGAGGGACGCACTTCCTTCATCATCGCCCACAGGCTCTCGACCATCAAGAATGCCAACTGCATCATGTATGTAGACAAAGGAAATATCCTAGAAGCCGGCACACACGATGAGCTGCTTGCACAGAAGGGCGAGTACTATAAACTGTTTATGTCACAGTATGATTTTCTTGTTAATAAATAGCATACGCGTTTTAATATGTACAGGGTTCAAAAGTATAGTAAAACCGTGTTTTGCAAATAAATAACACAATTCATTATAAATACAGGAGAATGTCTGCATACAGACATTCTCCTGTATTTATTCCTATTCAGACAAGCACTCAAATCAAATTTCTGCAATCTCTGAAAGGTAAAATCCCTTTTCCATACTTACGCCACAATATTCTGCAGCCATATTCCCTTCTTGACCAGTATCAATCCAATAATGCACTTGATGATATCCCCGAGCTGCACCATCGCGTACACCGCGATGACCGGAAGCCCCGTAAAACGGCTGAGTGTAAAGGCGATCACAACGCTCACGCACCAGATAAACACACTGTCAAACAGGAATGTGATGATCGTCTTGCCACCGGAGCGCAGCGTGAAATACGTCGCGTGCAAAAAGGCATTCTGGGGCATAAAGAATGCCGTCACCATAATAAAGTGCTTCGCGAGCAGCCGCGCCTCATCGTTGATCTTGTACAGCCGCGGAAACAGCGGCGCCATAAAGAACATGACAAGCGCCACGCCCGTGCAGCACATCACGGAAAAGGCGATCAGCTTATTGTCCGTATCCCGCGCCTCCTTCATCTTTCCGGCGCCAAGCAGCTGTCCCACAATGATGGCCACCGAATCCCCCAGTGCGATGAACACGATATTAAACACATTATTGATCGTGTTAGAGACATTCAGACCGGCAACGACATTGAGTCCGCGGATGGAATAGCACTGTGTCAGCATCGCCATGCCCGCCGCCCACAGCGTCTCGTTAAACAACAGCGGACTCCCTTTCCTGATAATCTTAAAGGCCAGCTCCCTTGGCACTTTCAATGTATGATACAATCCTGTGACAAAAGAATATTCCGCATTTTCCCCGCTGCTTTTCCTGTGCACGCCGATTACCGTAATCAGCATCTCCACATAGCGCGAGAGCACTGTCGCGATTGCAGCACCCTGCACCCCGAGCGCCGGCGCGCCGAATTTTCCATATATCAATATGTAATTAAACAAAAGATTAACAATAACAGCTGCTATCCCTGCTTTCATGGGCAGCATCGTCTGACCGCACTCACGCAATGTGCTCGAATAGATCTGTACCGCCGCAAACGCAGGCAAGCCAATCAGCATGATCCTTAAATACCGTTCCCCGTGAGAAAGCGTCGCCGCGATACTTTCCGCCGAACCCTCTCCCTTTAGATAAGCGCCAATCAGCACTGTACCAAAGCCCAAAAAAAGAACAGCCGTCAGCGCTGTAATGACCGTAACCATCCACAGTTTAAACCGCATCGTCTGGCGCACGCCCTCGTGGTTTCCCTGCCCGAAATACTGCGCTGTAAAGATGCCCGCTCCGGACACGCCGCCAAAAATGCATAGATTGTAGACAAAGATCAGCTGGTTGACAATCGCCACCCCCGACATCTGCTCCGTGCCGACCTGCCCAATCATGATATTGTCAAGGAGGCTGACAAAGTTGGTGATCCCGTTCTGGATCATGATTGGCACCGCGATCAGAAGCACCATCTTGTAAAAATCCCTGTTTCCGATGAATTTTGCACGTATTTTATTCATAGCTTCCTCCTATGATTTTATAGCGTATCTTTTACATTATAACACGATTTCATTTGAAAAACAAGCTTGTTGCTGCCCTGAAACAATATCACGCTAAAATAATATCAACAATAACAGTTCAGCCTTCGGTTTCCTATTACAGGCATCAAGCCATGCAAAATCTGTTCGAAAACAGATTCACAAATATACATTGTAAATCACAGGCAAGTATTTTATAATGAAAGATATAATCCGAAATCCGGATATACAGAAAGGAAAAATATGATATACAGGGAAGAAGAAAAAGACTTATTTTCAGTTTCAGACGATTACTATTTAGCCCATTGCATCAGCGCAGATTTTGGCATGGGAAAAGGAATCGTTGTTGAATTTAACAAACGTTATGATATGAAACATCTATTGCAGAAGAAATATCCTGGCTATGCAGCGCAATATATAAACTGCAACTCCGGCGGCGACTGCATCTTAGAAGGCCGAGTGTTGAATCTCATCACCAAAGAGAAATACTTCCATAAGCCAACCCTGGCAACCATGACTACCGCGCTGCAAAAGATGAAAGAAATCTGCGAACAGGAAGGCATCAGGAAAATTGCAATGCCAACCATCGGCGCAGGGCTTGACCGCTTGAAGTGGGCGGATGTTTCGGCCCGGATTAAAAACGTATTTGAAGATACAAATATTGAAATTCTGGTCTGCAGGTTAAAATAGGAACACTTTTCCAAAAAGCGCGCCCTGTTTGGCCATACCAGGTACGCTCAAATATAAAGGAGGAAAACAACCATGAGCAATGTAATCGAAATGATCAAAAAACGCAGCTCCACAAGGGGTTACACCCCCGAACCGCTGACAGAGGAAGAACTGAATATCCTGCTGCACGCCGGACTGCAGGCGCCCACAGCGGCGAACAAACAGGAAATCCATTTCACAGTACTAAAGGGCGATAATCCTATTTTGCAGGAGCTTGAGGACGAAAAGAACCGTCTGCGCGGCCTGTCAGCACAGGCGCATAACTTCTACTACGAGGCACCCACGGTCATCGTGTTAAGCGCGGACAGCACTTACAAGTGGAGCCCCCTTGATGCGGGCATCGCCGTGGAAAATATGGCGCTTGCAGCGGAGGAGCTTGGCCTTGGCAACCTGATTATCGGCTGCATTTACGACGCCCTGCGTGGGGAAAAGAAGGACTACTTCTCAAAAGCCCTGCAGTTCCCGGAGCAGTACGAATATGAGATCGCCATTGCATTCGGCCACAGGGCTGTCACAAAAGAACCCCATACCTACGATATGCAGGCACAGGTTACTTACCTGTGATATTCCTTTCGCCCACGCGGGTGTATGAAATCGAGTAGGGGAAGATCCATCTTCCCCCTACTCGCCGCGTTAGTACTATATATTTATTTTACAGTCTCTTCTGCCGCTTCTTCGTCCTCCTCCGGCTCGACAACCGGCTCATTGCTCCAGTTCAACCGTCCGTACCGCTTGCAGAGGTCATGGACTTCCTCTTTGAGCTCCTCTGTCAGCTCTCCTCCCTTTAAACGCCACTTCCAGTTCTCACCCACTGTAGACGGCGTATTAATGCGGCAGCTGTTGTCATAACCCAAATAGTCCTGCATTGGAATAATACACAATCTCGCGCGGCTTCGCATTGCCAGACTGATCAGGGACTTGTACAGCAGCTTTTTGGGTGTATACTGATCGCACAGGTAATCCCTCGCCGCCTGCAAATCTTCCCTGGGAATACTGTCAAGCCACCCTACGATCGTCTCATTGTCATGCGTTCCTGTATACACCACACTGTTCTCTATGTAGTTGTGCGGAAGGTAATCATTGGCGCTTCCCGAGTCGCGGGTATCAAATGCAAACTCCAGCACTTTCATTCCAGGAAAACCGCTCTCCTGTACCATCCAGCGCACCGAGTCCGTCACAAAGCCCAGATCCTCCGCAATGACCTGCTTTTGGCCAAGCGCGCGCTCCATATGGCGGAACAGGTCGATTCCCGGCCCTTTCTCCCAGTGGCCGTTCACCGCCGTCTCCTCCCCGTAAGGAATCGAATAGTACTCATCAAATCCCCTGAAATGGTCGATTCGCAGCACATCACACAGCCGGAAGCTGTACTCTAGCCTTGAAATCCACCACTGATATCCGGTCTGTCTGTGGTAATCCCAGCGGTACAGCGGATTTCCCCACAGCTGGCCCGTCGCAGAAAACCCGTCAGGCGGGCAGCCTGCCACTGCCACGGGCAAATTCTCCCTGTCAAGTTGGAACAGTTCTGGGTGCGCCCACACGTCCGCGCTGTCCATAGACACATAGATCGGAATATCCCCAACTAGCCAAATCCCATTCTCATTTGCATAGTTTTTCAGCGCTCTCCACTGCTTCTGGAACATAAACTGCAAATACTGCTGAAACTCAATATCAAAATAAAGCTCTCTTCTGTAATAATCCAGTGCATTTGCCCACCGGAAACGGATATCCTCCGCCCACTCTGTCCACGGAACACCGCCAAAGCGGTCTTTCACTGCCATAAACAGCGCATAGTCCGACAGCCACCAACGGTTCTCCTCCACAAACCGAAGATACTCTGTGTTATGGCTGACATCGCTGCGCTCATACGCCTTGCGCAGCAGCGGATAACGGCTCTCATACATCTTTCCGTAATCAATGGTTCCCGGTTTTTCCCCAAAATCCGCCTCATCGCACTCTTCCTTGGTCAGCACGCCCTCCTCAATCAGCGCCTCCAGGCTGATAAAATAAGGATTGCCCGCATAGGTGGAAAAAGACTGGTACGGCGAGTCCCCATAGCTTGTTGGCCCCAGCGGCAGGATCTGCCAGTAGCTCTGTCCCGCCTCCTTCAGCCAGTCTATAAAATCGTACGCGCTCTTTGAAAAACACCCGATACCATATTTTGAAGGCAGACTGGTAATCGGCAATAAAATTCCTGCTCCTCTGTCCATTATTATAATTCTCCTTTACATAACAGAATGTATTGCTATCATATCTATTGTAACAATACTAATTCAAAAATGCAATTAGAGAATCCTGATTGTGAAAATTTGTTAGCCCTTCTTTCCCACGAAGCGCATCTAGCCAGCGGACTGGAATGTCATCAATACCATAATAAATCCCTGCAAGGCCACCCGTGACGCACGCTGTTGTGTCCGTGTCATCACCCAGCATAACCGCTTGCCTCACAGCGTCCTCATAACCGACAGCACGCGCCATAATCATAAACGCACTGCGCAGGCAGTCCACCACATAGCCAGAACCGTATCCAAGCCATGCTTCATCTGGTCGTATGCTCCATTCTAGCTCCTGCTCATACGCAGGCATCTCCCGATACATTTTTCTTAGCACCACTACTGCCCTTTCAAGTGCTATTTCCCAACAAGCTCCAGAAAGAAGGCCACGCGCAACAAGGCAATACAGGGCACAGCATACCTGGTTACACATATGTCCATGCGTAATCAGGCACTGTGCGTGTGCATCTGATACCAGCTCCCAATCCGTGCCTCTGTGCCAAAGCGCAAGCGGCAGAACTCTCATCAGAGCGCCGTTTCCCTTGCCATCTGGCCGCAGCAGTCCACACTTTTCCGGCTTTTCGCCCGCCCTATATGCATTTAGTGCCTCCCCAGTCTGTATGCCGATATCAAACACAACACCGTCCACAGCCCATACACCGGACTGATACCACAAAAGAAGACGGTCCGAAAAGTCCTTCAGGTCAAATTTTCCACAGGATAAAAGACTGTCCAGCAGACAGAGCGCCTGCGCGCCATCATCCGACCATGTTCCCGGCTTCACACCGGAATGCGCCCTGCAAAACCCGGCTGGCGGCTTCATCTCGATTCTGTCATACGCCGGAAGCTCTGACGCCTCATGAAATTCATACGGCACCCCCAGCGCATCACCCACCAGTAGCCCATACAAGCCACCCTTTACCCTGTCATAGTTGTCCATCCCTTTGCCCCCCTACTTGTACTATATCATTTTCGTCCTGTTTCTATGTGCCACTTCTAGCCATTTTCCCTGCCATACCTTCTCTTTTTCTGTACACCGCTTTTTTAACCGCCCTCTGCTATGCAGTCTCCTGTAACTTCCTCTTTCTTCCCATACATCCATTTTTCGACTGTTCTTCCGCTATGCAGTCTCTTGCAACTTCCTCTTTCTTCCCGTGCCTCCATTTTCGACCGTTCTCTCTACGATGCAGTCTCCTGTGACTTCTTCCTAATAGGAATCCATATCTCCGCGTAATAATTCTCGTCCTCTGTCCCATTGGGATATTTGTCTGGCGCATCATACATCTCCACACAGTAGCCCGCCGCAAACTCATACTCCTGCAGTGCTGGAAGCCACTCTGAAAACACCTTGGTATTTGTGTCCTGCATAGTCTGCGCAAGTACGCCCCTGCATGGAAAAACAGCCCATGTAAACGCAGGGATGGTTCGCACTACAAATCCCTCTGGAACATCCTCGGACGGATTATAAACGTCCGCAATCAGATACTCAAACTGCTCATTGCCCATCTGCGGATCAATGTTAATGCCAAACATTCCGCAGACATATTTTCCCTTTCCCGACGCGTAATGTTCCTGCCAATATGCCGGGATTTCCTGTTTTGCGTTCTCATAGCCAAACACTTTTGACACCGCTAGAACCGTGAATGCTTCCTTCTTTGTAATCCTGTAATCCATCGTGTAACCACCTTTCAATGAAATTGATAATTTCAGCGGCGCGAAAGCTTTGAGCATGGTCTTGTTCCTGCGCACAGCAGATGGTGAGTGACCATGAAAACGAGTAAACGCCTTGGTGAAGCTGTCCGGGGAATCATATCCGTACTTCATCGCAAGCTCCATCACAGTGACCTTGCTGGTGAGCACTTCCTCCCCAGCAAGCGCCAGCCTACGGTTTCTGATATATTCCGTTATGGAGTACCCGCACAGGATGCTGAACCCCTTATGAAAATAGAAAGGGGATACGTTGACATGTGCTGCCACATCAGCCAACGTAATCTCCTCCATGATGTGCTGTTCCATAAAGTTCACCGCATCGCTAACCGCCCTGGTCCATTCCATACACATGCCTCCTCCGCTGTGATCCATCGCTGCCGGAAAATTACCGTTGCAGCTTCTTTCATGATACTACGTGGATTAATCTATGTCCCGACATTTTCAGTCTTGTTTTGTCCGGTGTCTGGTCAGACGAACAAAGCGACAAAATCCCTGGCGCTTCGCCTGCCTGGATGTTATTCCTACATAGATTGCATTTTTCGGGCATCCCTGCGCACACGCACCACACCGGATACACTCGGCAGAATCCGGCTCACGCACAGGATCAACTTCCATCTTACATAGCTCTTTGCACTTTCCACAGTTCACGCACTGATTCTTGTCCACCTCTAGATGACACAGGCTGACCTTGTTCATGATGCCGTAAATCGCCCCGAGCGGACAGAGCGTACGGCAGAAAAACCGATACACAAAAATACAGCCTACAATTGTCAGAATCAGTATTGCCATCTTCAACGAAAAGAGCGCGCCTATCGTCCGACGAAGCTCCTCGTGCGCGCTAAGCAGCGGAATGCCGCCCTGCAGCGTTCCCGCCGGACAGATATACTGGCAAAATGCTGGCTTCCCCATACCCATATAGTTGGTCGCCACAACCGGAAGCACCAAAACAAACACGACCAGAACCAGATACTTTATATACAAAAATAGTTTCTTCAACTTCAGCTTTGGCGATGGAATCTTGTGTATCAATTCCTGTATCAGCCCAAACGGACAAAGCCATCCGCATACTGCCCGCCCAAGCAACACGCCAAACGCCAGCAACATGCCAACCACATAGAAACTGAACTGAAAGCTCATAGACCCGTTTACCGCCTGCAGCGCCCCAATCGGACAGGCCAGCCCTGCTGCCGGACACGAATAACAGTTCAGCCCCGGATTGCAGAACTGTTTCCATTTTCCCTGATAAATCTTTCCGCCCTTATAATTCAGAAGATGTGCATTAGAGTAGCCAAACGCAATCATCTGTACAATTTTTCGCTTCATGTGAACCTCCAACCCATCACATAAATTCCCATTCGCACACTTTAGCAGACGCCCAAATCAAGATGGTGAAATCTTCACATTATTCACCCCAGTCCGATACATTCCAGACAGATATTGACAGCCTTGTTCAGCACGACTTCCACTTCTCCCCTCGCGCTACCATATATCATAAATGCGACAGCCACCACCGTGATAGCAATTCTAGCAAAACGTTTTGTCCTACAGTGCATTCAAATAGTCCTCCACAAATGTTTTGTACCCATCTACATCAGCACCAATAATTGGCTCTCCTACAAGTTTTCCTTCCTTGTCAACAAACAATGTCGTAGGTACACCCACAATCCAACTCATGACCGCATCAAAATCATCATTGGCAATAATGTGCGTAAATTCCGCTCCTGCTTTCTCTGTGATTGTCACCGCAAGGTCGTGGTGCGCCGTATCCTCGTCACCTGAAATGTCTACGATCAGTCCGACCATCTGCACATTGTCCGGCATGGAGGCCGCCCACTCCCCCAATTCCGGCATTTCCGCGATGCACGGATTACAGAAGGTTCCCCAGATATTCACGACCGTCAGATCCTTTTCCCCAAAAATATCTTCCGTGACTGTATTCCCATCTAAGTCCTTTGCTGTAAATGTAGGCATCTGGGTCGGAAATCCTGTCCTGTCATCTGACGCATTTTCCTGATCTCCCGCCTCATTCCCTGCCGGCCCTGAATCCGCCACGCCTGGCGTTTCCACCTGTTGTGTATCCGCTGCAGGGGTTTTTCCACAACCTGCAGCAAACAAAGCCACCCCCAGCAGTATACCACCCCAACACATCTTCCTGTCAATTCGTCCCATTTCTATAATCTCCCTTTCTATCCCATACACTGTAATGATTCATGCCACATAGATTACGGCTGCTCCTTCTTTTCCGGCGCATACTTAAAAAGTCATTTTTGCCTGCTGTACGCCCTGGATTCCCTTTTTATCTTTTATCTGTTCTCTGTCCTGCGCTCCGCAAAGATTCGCACCTTTGGTCCCCCACTGCCGCCTTCAAGCACAGCGGTCAGGTCAGCCTGATTGAGCCATGCAAGCGCCTTGCTGTTTGTCTGCACCACCGGCTTCCACTCCGCGCCCACCTGCCTGTTTACAATATGGACCTCACAGCTTTCCCCGCAAGCATCAAGACCCTTTAAGGTGTATTCCGCCCGCATCCTCACGCCTGTTTCCGCACTGTACGTCTGCGCGTCACACCCCTCCGACATGATTGTGCCCCTGAAGTATTTTGTGTCGCAATAGCCTGTAAAATATACATCATTTTTCCAGTTCTCTCCCGCACCGCGCTCCTCACAG
The DNA here is from genome assembly GCA_910588755.1 of uncultured Lachnospiraceae bacterium. GTDB lineage: Bacteria > Bacillota > Clostridia > Lachnospirales > Lachnospiraceae > COE1. The sequence goes on from CAJUQZ010000012.1 coordinate 47,577, forward strand.
CGCGTGATCAGCACCTGGATTGATAAAATCTCCTCCCTGTCCGCCAAAAACTGACGAATCGAATCAAACACACTCGCGCTCTGTTTCGCATCATAGCCATGCCCCTGATCCCTCATCAGCTGCAATTGGCACTGCCCTTCCTGATAGCAGGCCTGCGCACGAACAGCATAGGAAAAATGCACTACCGTATCTTCTGTACCATGTATGATCAGTACCTTGCCGCGATATGCAGACAACTCCAAAAAAGGCTCCATTCCGACCACTTCCTCATGAAAGGCCCTGCCAAGCAAAGTGCACCCGCAATCAATTACCTCCGGTACATTCTGGGGATCATAGCTAGCACCCCCAAGACACCCTCTCCTGGCATGGTCCGGAATACACAGCGCCGGTGAGACCATAACTAACCGCGCCACCTGGCCGCCACAGCGTGCCGCCGCAAGCCCCGACACAAAACCGCCCTGGCTATAGCCCAAAAGCACCAGCTGTCCGGCATCTGTACACGCCAACCCCTGCGCATAGCCAATCACCGTCAGCAGGTCCTCCACTTCTGAAAGAACTGTCATGTCTGTTGACTTTCCATCACTTTTTGACGCCGCAGGCTCGCCGTCACGCCCACCGCCACAGAAGCTAAAGCAGAACGCCATATAGCCAATGCGCGCAAAAGCCTGGCAGTAGCCCTCCATATCTGTATAATTACCCGTAAACCCATGACTTGCCACCACGATAGGGTACTTTCCCCCCGCCGCAAAAGCCGCCGGATAAAACTGCTTTCCGCGGATTGTCAGCCCGTTTCTCTCACATGTAAATAGTTCCTCTTTTATCATATTATTTTCCAAAACAATCTCTCCCTTATCCTTCCTCTGCTTCAATCATACTATCCTTCAGTCCGTCAGTGATGCCCCGATCACCACAAACCGTCCCATGTTCTTGTCATACACACTCCACATGGCTGTCCCCCACCAGTCTTTTCCGTCGTCAAAATAGTCCGAAAAATCATCATTCCAGCTATATATCTCCAAATCCGTCTGTGAGACCGGAAACAGCATATGATTCATCCGTCTGAAATCCTCCACTGTATAGGGAACTCCATATGGCGGTTCAAAAAATGCATACCAGTAATTCATCTTACTGAAAAATGGCTTGATTCCGACCTCCTCTGGCGGCAAAACCCAGCCATTATTTCCCTCATAAAAAAACGCGTCCACATCAATCCTTTTGCATTTCATTTTTTGTTCCTCAACCGTAAATGCATCAAAGTCATAACGGTTTCCTACTCTCGTTCTGCTCCTCATACAGATAATTGCTTCAATTACCGCCTCCTTATGGGATTCTTCGCCCTTATATTCCTCGTCCGCCGCAAGCAGTACGTAGTCTAGCAGCAGCTCGCTATACTTTTCCTCCAGTTTTTGATATGCAATATCATCTACCAATTCCTTCATAAATATATTTCCTTTTTAATACTCAGTAGGCAATACTCAATACTCTATACTCAATAGGCAATACTCAATACGATAACATGATATCATAGCCAGAACTTTAAATCCACCTGTTTTTATAATTTCGGCAAAACAGGGTTTATATGAAAAAAACAGGCCAAAACACCTGTTTTTAAGCATAATTATCTCATAATCCCATATACTGTCTACGAGGTATTTTTCATGAAAGCATTAAAAAGATATACAATCATTGGAATCGTATTTGTTCTGGCCACAGGGACACTTTTTCATTTTCTGTATGACTGGACTGGTCAAAATGAAATTATAGGTCTTTTCACACCAATCAATGAATCTATATGGGAACATATGAAATTATTATTTTTCCCAATGTCAGCCTATGCACTGATCATGATTATAAAATTCCATACAAAATACCCCTGCATTACTGCTTCTCTCTGCACTGGCATTCTGGCAGGAACCCTCTTTATCCCACTTTTTTACTATGCTTATACAACTGTGCTCGGAACAAATCTTTTTATCATCGATATCAGCATATTTATTCTGAGTATCCTCATAGCTTTTTTACTTTCTTACAGACTGACACGCTCCGGCAAGCTGGGAGCTTACACACTTTTGTTATGTGTATTTGTGTGTATTCTGCTTGTCTGCTTTATCATTTTTACCAATCACCCGCCAGACACCACTTTGTTTCAGGACCCGACAGCCTCAAACGATTGATTTGAATGTCCGGTTAAAATATATCAATTACAAAATTTCAGAATTTCAAAATTTTCTGAAAAAATTTTTCTCATAAAGTTATTGCAATATTTCATCATCGTGCTATAATGATTTTTATGGAAGCATAGCTCAGCTGGGATGAGCGCTCGCCTGACTAGCGGGAGGCCA
>CAJUQZ010000013.1:0-5171 GCA_910588755.1 uncultured Lachnospiraceae bacterium
CTGGACAACGTCGTAGAGAACACAACTGCAGCTGAGAGCCAGATCCGTGATACAGATATGGCAACAGAGATGGTGAAGTATTCAAATGCAAACATTCTCTCACAGGCAGGCCAGTCCATGCTTGCACAGGGAAATCAGTCCAACCAGGGTGTACTTAGTCTGTTAGGCTAATGAATGCTTAGAGGACGTATATTTGAGTATCTCAATATCAAGGCCACCGCATTTTGCGGTGGCCTTTTTAAAAGCTAAACTGCTACATCTTTTCACAGCTTCTAATTGAACAAACTGTCTGAAACAGTTATAATAAATATAAATAGCAGTACACAAACCATATGAACGAATGGGAGGTATCAAAGCAAATTATGACTGAACATACAGACAGCAAAACAATCAGCAAAATGCTTATTCTGTTGGAAAAGCTGGGGATATCTGCGAAGAACTGCAGGATGGCGGAAGAATATTTAAACGGCGAGGCCGAGGACGGGGTTTTGGACCAGCTTGCGCGAAAGGATCTGTCGGCAGTGCAGCGGCAGATCTCTGACGAGGCGAAGGAACTTTTTGACCAGATTAGAAAAGCCAAAAGCAGCAGGAAAAAGGAAGTGTTTGTGCGCTTTTTCAACGTGGTCTACGCGATCGGGCATGACACCTGCCATCGTCTGTTCTGGTACAACGCGATGGAACGCGGGGAAGCGTACGAATTGTATAAGCGAATGGTTGTATACATCGCCATACACTTAGAATCCCCTGGCTGTCTGTTTCATGATGATTACGACAACCTGCTGCGTATGGTACAGGGTCAGCCCGCAAAATTGTTGGAGGTGCTCCCGGCGCTTAGGGAAGAAGGGGGACTGTATGCAACGGCAGCGCTTGCCATGTATTTTTGCATCAAATATGAAATGCCTGATGAAGTGCCTGCAGAAGACGCGGCGCTTATGGAGGAATATGAGGGAAGTATATTGGAAAGTCTTGATGAATGGCTTGCAGAACAGGGCTGTGCCGCACATGATGGTGTCATCGCACAAATCCGTAAAAAGCGGCGGGCAGGCGCTGTCACGGGCAGGATTGAAATGAGTGATATGGATGAGAGAAAAAGGCGCAGATTCCGGTTTATCATCAGTCTGGCCTACCTCAACTTCCAGCTTTCCGAAGTGCTGCTGGCGGTCGTCCAGACAGCCGCTGCCATAAATGCGGAGGTGATGCTCCACTCATTGTTTGATGTTTATATAGGCTGTAAAGGGAGCCGGACAGATGCTTCCGTTATGGGTGTGGATTATGACGGACTGTTCTCTATTGATCCGGCGGTGTATATCTGTTTTGCAGCATGGGGGCACTATGACCAGGTTCTGGTGCGGCAGCTTGGGAAAAATCGGGAAAGTTTTCTGAAAATCATGGAGCAGGAGGAATGTCGCAGGCTGGTCCATACATACAACGATTCATGTGGGTATGACACCGCTCCTGACCGTGTGTCTGATTCTGTCGAATGGGTGCTTGATGAGCTGAAGCAGGTCTTACAGAAAGCAGATTCTACCTTATACGAACAGCTTATTAAAAGTGTAGAGCCAGACTATGAGCCGGTTATCAGGAAGCTGGTGGCAGACACGCCGCACGCAGGGCTGGCACAGGCATATCTGCGGGGGCGCTGTAAGTTTGCAGAGCTCGTACCTTATGAGGAGGAGTACTGTGACGGGTTTGCAACGGTTTATTACACCCTCAAACCGGTAATGCAAAGCTTCAGGAGGCACTGTGAGGATCCGGATTTTATCAACCGGTGCCATGCGTTTGCGGTTCTGGGAAAGTTTGAGCGCATCAACTATGATTTGGAGGAGGGCGCACTGTCAAAAAAGGACGGTCTTAGTCAGTTTTTTGCAGGTCTTGACAGCGAACAGGTGGGGTTAGCCTACCAGCTGCAGGCGTTTGTCCTCTTATACAGGGAAGTGCCCAAGTCTGCAAGAAATTATGACGCGGTTATAGAGAAATATTTCGATGATGTGGAGCCGGTATTTTCTAGATTTTTAAATGAAAATGAGGAGGAAACGCAAAAGGCATTTGCCCAGGCAGACCCGGAGGGACGCTGTCTCGGGCTGCATATTTTGGGAAAAGAGCCGCAAAAATACAGGAAGGAAATTCTGGGTTATGCCAAGGACAGCTCCCGCCTGGTGCTTGGAGAGCTTCGCCGGATTTTGTGCAGACAGAGGGATTGGGAGGACGATATCAGGGCGCTGCTCAATGGAAAAAAGGCGTCGGTGCGGGAATTGGCAATCCGTGTATTCTTAAACTGGCAGGAGGAGGGAAGCGATTATAATGTACTGTTTCAACAGGTCCTTGCGACTGAGAAGAGCGCAAAGCTTGTCACACTGCTGCAAAAAGAGCTGGAACTGCAGCAAAAAACGCAGTCATAACAAAACAGGTTGCGGCAAGTCTTTTTGGTTAGGTGGGCGTTTTCATAGACGCTTGGAGTCTCTAAACGGTTGCCAATCCAGCCACAATGCACTTTGATACGCCATCGCAGATCGTCTCTGGGAAATCATGCGGCATCTGTTGCGCAATCTTTGTTCGGATTGTCTCTGCTTCATTTTCTTCGCTGTCGATAAAGGCAAGTGGCAGCAGGAGCAGAAATAATTGCCGCCCATTTTCCAGGGACAATAACTGTTCCACATCACAGTAAGGTATGGTCTGCAGTTTCCAGTGTGGGCCGATGCTTCCAATCTGTTCATCATTGATAAAATAGAGGATATCGCCCGGGTGAAATTCGATTCTAAGCGTTTTGCCTCCGGGCAGCGCTGTTTCCAGTGTAGTCGGATTTTCCAGATAGCCGTCGTTTTCGTCGAGAACACCGTCGTAATATCCGGTGAAGGTATCCCACCAGATTTCAGTCTCCTCTGTATATAGTTCCTGCATAAGCTCTGACGCGGAGACATCTTCCTCCTCGTCGTAGCCATTTGGAAAACAAGTGCCAAAATAGTTGATCCAGAAAGGAATACAGTCAATGTATTCAAGGTTTCTTTTATTCATAGTATACTCCTTGCATGTGCTGACACATGGTCTGCATGATAATATAATCATAAAAGGCTATGGGTTTGCTGCGGATAATCGTGATGGAAAAAGCCCTGATATGACACACCCATTGTATCATATCGGGGCTTCGGCAGGTTACTCCGCTGCGGGAAGCTGGAATTTGCTGATGAGGGAATCTAGTGTCATAGCCTGTGCGGAGAGCTCCTCGCTCGTCGCGGATGCCTGCTGTGCGGTTGCGGAGTTGGACTGTACGACCTCGGAAATCTGGTTAACGCCCAGCTCGGTCTGCTTCATGGCCTCTGCCTGTTCGTTTGCAGTCTCGCTTATTTTCTTGGAGGCATTTGCAATGAGCTCGATGCCTTCCACGACGCGGTCAATGGACGCATTGACGACATCAGCGGTCTTGCTGCCGTCGGAGATGGCGTTGAGCGAAGTCTCGATTAATGTCCTGGTTTCTGCTGCAGAGTGTGCGCTCTGCTCTGCGAGCTGGCGGATCTGGTCTGCAACGACCGAAAAGCCCCTCCCGGCCTCACCGGCCCTTGCAGCCTCGATGGAAGCATTTAAGGAGAGCAGGTTTGTCTGCGATGCGATGTCCTCGATCTCGGAGATAATGTTGCCAACCTGCTGCGATGCGTCGTTGATGCGCGTCATCGCATCCATCATTGCCTTCATTTCCTTGTGGCTGCGCTCTGCCTCGTCAGCGTAGGTGCGCGCCTGGTTGTAGGAATCGCCGGCCTGGTTTGCCGTGGCGCGGATATCATCCGAAATGGTGGTGATGGTCGCCTGCATCTCCTCGACAGCGCCGGCCTGGTCTGTGGCGCCCTCCGCAAGGCTCTGGGAAGCGTCAGCTAGGTTGCTTGCTCCGGCAGCGACCTGGTTGGAAGCCTCGCTGACAGCGGTCAGGGTTTCAGACATCTGCCGTTTGAGGAGCTTCATCGCAGTCAGAATCGCCTCAAATTCACCTACATACCGGCTGCGGTCCTTGCTGATCACTGCAAAGTTTGCGTTTGCCATTTCGTCGAGGATCTCCGCCACGTCATGGATGATAAACTGGAGGGAGGATGCCATACTGGTTGTCACACTGACCATTTCAGCGAGCTCATCTTTCGTCTCAACCGTCGGGAACGGGGAGGAGAGATCGCCTCTTGCAAAGATATCTAGACGCTGCATAACCTGTGCAAGCGGTTTTGCGATGCTGTCTGCGATGCCCCGGCCAAGGGAGAGGGCAAAGAGGATTGACGCGGCAATCGCAACGACAATAATGATTGTGAGTATGACAACGACGACGGAGAGAGTGCTTGACATGCTCTGTCCACGGTCTACCTTGATGTCCATGATGTCCGTCAGTTCATCATAGATTTCATCGTACATTGGAATCAGGTCGTTCACGGCCATCTCCTGTGCGCGCAAGGAATCATCAGAATTTGTGGTGGCGCCAAGGGAAACGATTTCCTCCTCGAGTTTCCAGTAGTCTGTGAGCTTGTTCTTTATGTCATTGTACAGCTTCTTGTTCTCGGACGTAATCATGTAGGACTCGAGATTTGCAAAGTCCCTTGTGAAATTCTCTTTGTAGGAATTGCGGTTCTGCATCAGCTTGTCAATGGTCGCCTGGTCATCATAGCCGATAATACCGCGCATTGCTGATCGGGTGTCGGCAAACTGTGCCATAGCCTTTCCCACATCACCCTGTGCGAATCCGTAATTGACGATCGCTGACGCATAGAGACGCGACATGATGATCATGGTGATCAAAATGATGGCGGATACAGCAGCCATCATACACGCGATTGTGATGAATGCCCTGATGAGCCGGTCCCTGATTTTGAGGTTGTTCAGGTTTTTTAACATAGCGCTTCTTCTCCTTTTCTGGGATGATAAACTTAAAAATATATTAAAATTATATAACTTTTGTATATGTTTTGTCTAGGCGTGTTTGAGAAATCATTCCTGCCTTTTTGATGGTGTGGAATGGAATGCAAAACAAATGTTTACCTATTTGTCAGGAAGCGGAATCACGATTTTGAGTGTAAATTTTCCGCCTTCTGATTCAGTACTGCACTGTTTTTCTCCTGTGCAGCCCTTGCTTTATCCCGGATGATAATGTCCAGAAATTCATTGCCGGTGTGAAGGTACGCCTCATACGCCTGAATCTGGTT
>CAJUQZ010000013.1:5181-40790 GCA_910588755.1 uncultured Lachnospiraceae bacterium
CCTGCGCGGAGGCTTGGATCAGCTGATCGTTTGTGGTCTGCGCCTGCAATAGCAGCAGGTGATTTTTCATGTCATGGTAGATACTGCGCACCCGCTCTTCATCCTGAATCCGGTCTCTGTAATAGTTGCGCTGCATTTCCAGCTCCTGCGCGTGGTAGGTGGTCTGCATGGCGTCACAGATATAAGACGCCAGGTACATACAGCCAAAGCTGGAAAAAATAGACGCCCCGCAGATCGGGTATGTGATGGCGGTATCCTCCGGCATAAAGCAGATGATCGTGAAGATCGCAACAAACGATGCCAGCATGAGCATATCGACGATCAGCCACATTCTCATCGTCAGGTGTGAGGTAATCCTAGAGAGGGACTTTCGCAGAACAAGCCATGCACCGATCCAGAACAAAAGCCGCAGCATCAATGAAATGGTATGTATTCCGGTGCCGAGCAGAAGCTTCTCTGGCGTCTGAATAACTGTCGTGTGTGTTATGGAGAAAAACAGTCGTGATCCGATATCCAGCATCAGATAATTGACAGCGATCAGAGCAGGATAAAACACTAGGGTCACGGAGATTTTTTCGATGAGCCTTCCGCGGTAAAAAACGAGCACATAGGCCAGAAACACGATCAGGGCGCCCAGAAGGTTATAGATGTCATTGGAATAGATAATGACATCTGCCAGATAGCCAAATGCACAGAATGTCGCTATTTTTATCAGCCAGTTTTTTCGGAGTGGCAGAAAGGTTCGGATAATCCAGAAAAACACAAAAGTATATCCCTCTGCCAACAGGAAGGAGAGGATCTCTAAAAAACGTATCATATCTGATCCCCCCAATACGCTGCCAGACGCTCCATAAATTCTTTTCGTCTCGACCGGCTAAGGGGGAGCACTTCGCCTGTGATCAGCTCGATATTCATTTTTACTATGCTTTTTACGTAGTACAGGTTGACCATGTAGCTGGTGTGGCAGCGGACAAAGCCGCTTTCCTGGAGCGCTTGTTCCAGCTCCTTCATATTTCTATAGCAGACGATGTTTTCCTGCCCTGTGTGCAGCAGCAGGTTGCGGTTGAAGGTTTCTATGTGGCTGATGGATTTGAGCAGAACTTTGTATTTACCTGTGTCGTTTGTGACCACGATGGACGGACTGTCGTCCCTGCAGTGCTTTTTTATCCACTCGTCGAGCTCTGTTTTGAGTCGGACGTATTTGAGCGGCTTGATAATATAGTTGGCGGCTTGGTATTTGTAGCCTTCTAGGCCGTACTGTGTGAGCGTGGTCAGGAAGATGATGCCGACGCGTTCATTCATCTGGCGGATCCGCTCGGCAGCCCGCAGCCCGTTTACAAGCCGCATCTGAATGTCGAGGAAGATCAGGTCGATTGTGGGATCGTATCGTTCGATGAGCTCTATGCCGTCATAGTAGGCGGTCACCTTGATGTTCTCACCAGTCTCCGCGGCATACTGTGACAGCAGCTTCTCCATATGTGCGACGAAATCCTTCTCATCGTCGCAGATTGCTATGTATCATTTGTTTTCTCCTGTGTAGCGTATTATCTGTAAAATATTATACAGGATTTTCGGGCTGTTCTCAATCAGAATTTGGAATCTGCCCAAAATCTTAAATTCATCAAAAACCCTCTTGTAGCGCAGACCATATGAATGTATAATGATAAAGAAAAGCAAGGTATAGAATATATGTTCTACAATAACATAGAAGAACTCGAGGCACTGCACCCGGTTGAAAATGGAAACTGGAATAAAGAAATCCTGAAGGAATATCTGATACAGAGCTGTAACTGCCGTTTTGCGGCCTATGTGGACGGTGTGATGGAAAGATATGAAAAGGATGAGACACTTGCGGATCTGCTGTTTGATATTTTGCTAAGCGATGCCTGCGACGGTTCGGACAGTCAGATGGGTGCTGCAAAATATATTGCCAGGATGGACCGGGGACTATTGAAGAACAAAAAAGAGCTGCTGTTACAGGCACAGAAAAATGAGGTATACTGGAAACGGCCATTTCGTGATGAAACATATCTGGAGTGGTTCGTATAACAGGGGGAAGGAAGCGTATGGTATATACGGAACAGGCACTGGTGCAGGTCGCCAGGCGGGAGAATAACAATAAGAGAAAATATCTGGTCATAAACAGGCTGCAGGGAAAGCATATTCCAGTGCATCCCTGCGAGGCGCTTTCGATGTTCCGTGCCCTTGCGGATACTGTGAAGGATACATACAGGCACGAAAGGCTGTTGGTGATCGGTTTTGCGGAGACGGCGACGGCGGTCGGTGCGGCGGTGGCTTGTGCGCTTGACGCGGATTATATGCAGACGACAAGGGAACTGCTCCCTGGTGTATCGTATCTGTATTTTTCGGAGGAGCACAGCCATGCCACAGAGCAGAAGCTTGTCAAGGAGGACATGGACAGGGCGGTTGGGACCGTTGACAGAATCCTCTTTGTGGAGGACGAGGTCACAACAGGGAAAACAATATTGAATATCATCGGCATACTGCAAAAACAGTACGCAAAAAAAATAAACTTCAGTGTGGCCTCTGTGCTCAACGGAATGGACGAGTCTGCGCGGGAAGCTTATAATCAGAGCGGCATAGAGCTGTTCTGGTTGGTGAAGACGGACCATACAGCGTACACAAAACTTGCAGAAGCGTATCAGGAGGACGGCAGATATATTGTCTGCAAGGATGGCAGGGCGCTGTTGTGCAAGGACAGCGTTTTGGTTGGGGATAATGAAGGACAGGCAGAGAAAGCCTGCATGTCCGGTTCTGAATGTATATGGGAAGACAGTATTTTGGCTGGGGATAATGAAGGACAGGCAGGGAAAGCCTGCGTGCCCGGGGCTGAATGTATATGGAAAGACAGTGTATTGGCTGGGAGAAATGAAGAACAGGCAACAAAAGCCTGCGGGATCAGGCTTGAACGTATCAGGGCGCAAGGGCGCATGGATACACGGCGGTTGGTTGACGTGACAGCGTACCAGCAGTTTTGCGAATCTGTGTACCAGCAGCTTGTCAGTCAGGGCAGTCTTGGCGGCGCACAGCGCATACTTGTGCTTGGCACGGAAGAATATATGTATCCGGCGCTCTACGCAGCCGCCAGGCTGGAGGCACAGGGAAAGGAGGTCTGGTTTCACGCGACGACGAGAAGCCCGATTGCGGTGAGCGCGCAAAAGGACTATCCGCTGCACACGCGCTATGAGCTGTATAGCTTTTATGACAGCGCACGGACGACTTACATCTATGACTTGCAAAAATATGACACAGTTGTCATAATGACTGACGCAGGCGGCGATATGGACAAAGGAATCCGCTCGCTTGTCTGTGCGCTGGCACAGTGCCAGAACAGTCATATAATTCTGGTGTGCCCGTGACGGCGTGCGCTTTGCTAGAAACAGCCGGAACAACATATTTTATGAAAGTTTATCAAGGGAATCAGTAAAAATAGAAGATATAGTTGACAAATGAGATGAAAGTGAATAAAATAAAGAAGTACTTATGAGGAAAAGGAAAGTATAATACTTTGGAAAGGAGGAAATAACAATGGAGTGGGGTACAGGTGCTAAGGTCTGGCTTTGGATTGTTTTGGTAGTGAATGCGTTATCCTGCATTTCTGTTGCGCTTTTGGTAGTGATTTCACCGTTGTTGGCGATTATCACCCTTGCATTGGAAGTCGTTCTGATCGTGGGTGTGATACTGCTTTTGTTCAAGAAGCAGAAGGTGGGATTTTATGTGCTTTGCGTAAGCTCTGTTCTTTCAGCAGTGTTCAGTGTAATACTGGGCACAGGAATTGTGCGTGCGGTCATCAGCGCAGTTGCATTCCCATTAATTACATATTTGATCATTAAGAGTCGTTGGAATGAGCTGGCTTAAGTTATTTAATGAAAAAATAAGTGCGACATAGGGACTCGTGCGCAGAGAATATCTGTGGACGAGTTTCTTTTATGATTTTTAAAGGAGAGAGGTCCATATGAGAAGCTCATACAGGGAAGAGGACGTGACGCTGCTGCTAAAGGATATCACAGGCATGGTAGAGCCCCAACCTGCAATGGTGCGTGAGCGGCTGATCCAGTCAGGCAGGCATTACAGTGAGATGCTTCCAGTCGAGTATGTGCCGACGCAGAAATATATGGAGGTGTACGAGGAAGCGCTCAGGAGATTTGCAGGGCCGACTGCTGCGGCCGTGGGAAAACTTGCGGACAGGATTGTGCAGATAAAAGGAAGGGATATCGTGTTGGTATCGCTTGCAAGGGCGGGGATTCCGGCTGGAATACTGGTAAAGCATTTTATCAGCCAGAAATACCAGGCCAATGTTCCACATTATGCGATTTCTATTATAAGGGACCGTGGCATTGACAAAAACGCGATGAAGTACCTGCTTGAACGGTATCAGCCAGAACAGCTTCTTTTTCTGGATGGCTGGATTGGCAAAGGGGCGATACTAGGCGAGCTTAGAAAAGATGTTTGTGCATATAAGGGTGTTTCTTCTGACATAGCAGTGATCGCTGATCCTGCAAACGTGACAGCACTGTGTGGCACACATGATGATATCCTGATTCCAAGCTCCTGTCTCAACGCTACAGTGTCAGGGCTGATCAGCAGGACGTTTCTGCGGGAGGATATCATAGGGCCAGATGACTTTCATGGCGCTGTCTATTATGAAGCGCTCAGGGACTCGGATTTGTCCTATAAATATATCGATGCGATAGAGCGGCATTTTGTGACGGACACTGACGCGCCAATGGAGAGGGACTGCGCGGTCGAAGACTATGGCATTGACGAGGTGCGGGCGCTTGCCAGGGCGTTTGGCGTGGAGGATATCAACCTGATCAAACCGGGAATTGGGGAGACGACACGCGTGCTTTTAAGGCGTGTTCCGTGGAAGGTATTAATTGATGAGGGGCACAGGCAAAATCCAGAGTTAAGCCATGTGATAAGGCTTGCCGAGGAAAAAAATGTGCCGGTGGAATGTTATCCGTTAAGGCATTACAAGTGCTGCGGCCTGATTAGGAAGCTTGCGGATACATAAGAAAAGTACTAGTACTCCATCCAGTTAGAAATTGGATAGAGTACTATATATAATAAGTACATGGAGGCCAGACATGATAAGGGTATGGTTTAATCACTGGTTTAGCACGTCCTATGGACTGATAGAACAGATGAAGGAGGACGCCTGTGAGCAGATATATGTGATTGGCAGCAACCGACAGAAGGATTCTGTCATACAGAAGGTCTGCGATGCGTGGTATGTCGAGCCGGATATTGATGGCGAACAATATATAAACTTTTGCTTAGAATTTTGCAAAAAGCACAGCATAGATGCGTTTATACCGCGTAGAAAAATGGTAGAGATTAGCCAGAATATTTGGCTTTTCGAACAAATCGGCGTCAAAGTTATGGTGGATGAATACAATATAGTACAGTTGCTGAATGACAAGGCGGCAGCTTATGCGTTTTTTAAGGACTGTGATGAGCTGCATCTTCCTGATTTTTACATTGTCAACAGTCTAGAGCAGTTTGGGCAGGCATACAGGGCGCTAAAGGAGCAGTTTGGGCAGGTATGTGTCAAGTTTGTCCGGGACGAGGGTGGAATGAGCTTTCGCAGGATAGAGGAGGATTGCGACCGCTTCGGGCAGCTTAAAAGATATCAGGGAAGCCAAATGTCATATGAGTTGCTGGCAGAAGCGCTTGGAAGCAGGCAGAGGTTTGACGACCTGATGGTGATGCCGTATCTTCCCGGAAATGAGATCAGTGTAGATTGCTTACAGACTGGGAGCGGACTGATTGCGATACCCCGGATAAAAGGGGCGGCAAGACATGAGCGTGTGGCGTATCCGCCCGAGATTCTCCGGATGACTAGACGGATCATGGAGCAGACGCGCCTAAAGTATCCATGCAACATTCAGTTTAAATATAAGGATGACATTCCCTATCTGTTAGAGATTAACACCAGAATGTCCGGCGGACTCCAGATGGGGTGTCTTGCGGCGCAGGTCAATATCCCAAACATCGCTTTGAACAAAATGTTTGGCAGGGACATTGGCTGGACGATGGACCGGACTGAAAAGACCGTTTCCTATATAGAGATGCCGCAGATTATATGTTAAAATATTGTCAATATGTTTTCACACCGAAATATTCTGCCATGAACAGGGTGCGCAGGGCCCAGCGGGAGTGTGTCTTGTACTCATTCATGCGTCCGCCTTCGCTGCCTGACACCAGCGAGTGGGAGGTCTGGTCCCAGTTTAGGATTGCCGCCGCGTCGCGGTAATCATTTTCTGATACCTTGTACGCCTCATTTACGACGGAAATCTGGCTGGGATAGATGACCGTCTTTCCGACAAACCCGCAGAGCCTGTCATCGGCAATCTCGTGGTACAGGCCCTTTTCCCAGTTACGGCTGTGATAGTACTCCCACACAGGTCCAGAGACGACATAATCCATGCCATAGACTGTGATGATGTCGGAGAAGATGTTGGCAACCGGGCGGATCTGGTGGATCGACTCGTCGTCGTGCCTGCGGAATCCAAATGCGTGGCAGAGGTCATTTCCACCAACGCGGATATTGAGAATCCTGTCTTCAACCTGATCAAGCTTTTCCTTTAGCAAATACAGAATTTCATACCGGCTGCGCAGGTCGATGATGCAGGGGTTTTCATAAATCGGCATCGCGTATACAGGCTCAGTGGATGTCTCATTGACATGGATAAGCGCCTGGATATATTTCTCGGCATTTTCGGGTGAAAATTTTGGAAGGATATACCCCCTGACAAGCTGTGCACTTCTTCCAAAGGCCCCATGCAGCCGTATGATTTGAGTGGCATTTCGCACGCGCACGAAGATTTTGGGCAGATAAAAGGTCTTTTTTTCGGCTGCCGCGTCCAGCTGCTGCAGCGTGCTGACCAGAATATGCTCAGCCTCCGTCACGCAGTCGTCGCGTATGGTATCCTCCAGGCACAGGGCGAGGGAATATTTTGTTCCAAATCTGTTATTGATGATGGAATCAGCGATGGTTTTCTTGTTGGCAGGGCAGTATAACAATGCGCCAACACTATAGTACAATAAAGAATTGTTCATGATCAATCCCTCCTCATTCAGATTATAACACACATTTGTACAAAATGGTAGTATATATTGACTTTATGGCGTGAAATGAGTAGAATATGAATAGAATCATGCTGAAAATGCAATCAGTAAAGTGCTGTGCAGCAATCATATTTGGATGTGTTAAAGGGATAAGAAAATGGAAAATGGACAGAGGAACAATCAGAATATCAAAGTGGTCATACCGCCAAGGCCAAAGAGGGGAACCGTATCACAGCCGCCTGTACAGATGGCGGAGGAGACACAGCACACAGATTCACAGCCTGTGCGCGTTACGATACCCCCACGGCATGGCAGAAACACGGCGTCGCCGCAGAGACTCGAGCAGGCGTCAGTACCAGTGCCAAAGGTGTCAAAACCAGTGCATGTAGAGCTCCCACAGCGTCAGGGCAGCACACGCCCGGACAGTGTGCGCCGCGGCACTAGGACAGAGATGAGTTTTGAACAGCTGGCCCAGCTGGCATCGTCGGTCGTGATGATTATGGTTCATGACAAGAAGGGGGAGCCGTTTGCATCAGGCTCCGGCATTATGATTGGCAGAAAAGGATACATACTGACGAACAACCATGTGCTTAGCGAGGGCAGCTTTTATACAGTCAGGATAGAGAATGACGACAAATGTTACAAGTCCGAGCAGATCATCAAGTACAACCAGCTGCTGGATTTGGCCGTGATTAGAATTGACAGGGAGCTGGTCCCGCTTCCTATATACAATGGGCAGCAGAAGCTTGTCAGGGGACAGAAGGTGGTGGCAATCGGAAGCCCCCTGGGACTGTTTAACTCTGTGTCAGATGGTATTATCGCCGGATTTCGCGTTCTTGACGATGTGGATATGATTCAGTTTACGGCGCCGACATCGCCGGGCAGTTCTGGCGGCGCGGTTCTCAACATGTACGGGGAGGTCATAGGCATCAGCACTGCGGGCGCGCCCGATGCGCAGGCAATTAACTGGGCAGTCGGATATGAATTTATCAACCTGTTTACGAAGGGCTTTACCGGCGGCTGATATCCGGTAACATTAAAAACAGATTAACAGGGAATTAATATTTGAAAGTATGTTCTGTTTGGGTTGAATAAACAGGAGCGCTGTGCTATAATTTGAATGATTGCGTTGGAAAATTCAGACAGGATCAGTTCCTGGACGTTGTGAGGAGTAAGGATGTATACGCATAGTAAGATAAAAAATCTGAACGATTTTTTTGTGGAACGTGACAGCAGACCTGGCAGGTGTGTGTACTTTTACCGAATAAATGGATATACAGAGGAGATAGGACAGTTTATACAGAAGTACTATGAGGCTGCAAGACTGTCTGGCGTGATTATCGAGGGTAGGATTCCAAACCCAGATGAGAAAAACCTTGCCTATTACGAGGAGATAATGGGGCTGGAGTTTCGGATGAATCCTGATTTTATCGCACAGCGTCTCAAAAAATGGCTGCCCCGTATGAACGATTACCAGAGGGGCAATGTCGCAAAATCGCTCTACGATACACTTGACACGCTTAGAAAATCCGGCAAAAATGACAATATGCTGAAAAATGCATACATAAAGTTTATGTGCTGGCTATACTATAAATTTGAGCGCATTGTCAATATGCTGGGCGAGAGCAGGATTCCAAAGATTTTGTATGAAGGACAGATTGGAAGCTATGAACTGTTGCTGATAACCATTCTCTCAAATGCTGGCTGCGATGTGGTGCTGCTGCAATACGGGGGCGATATGAAGTACCGGGAACTCGATGCAGACAGCAAGGTGTCGGACAATCTTGCACTGCCTGGTATGCGGGAGTTTCCACCCAATTTCAATCTGAAATGGGTCCGCACAGAGATACAGAACGCGCTGAACAACGAGCGCATTTATGGGACGAAGCCGCAGATAGCCAACTGTACCAATGCATGGATAGAGGGCAAGGGATTTGATGATTTCAGGAAAAGTCCAGCCGGGAGGGGCAGCGATCCTGGGCTGTTTTATAACTGTTTTTACAGAATCAACGGGGTGGAGGACAAGGTGACCTACGCAAACGGGCTGTACCAGTTTTGGCAGGAGCTAGCTTGCGAGAAACGCCGTGTTGTCATTGTGGATGGCGGGATACCAAAACCGGAGATGGAAGAGATCGCAGCGGTGAAGCGCAAAAATTACACAAGGCAGGACGAGATGCTGATGGATTTGTCGGCAAATATCCAGTATACTGCAAACATCGAACTACAGCGGTTGATGGTGAAGGCATTTCTGGACGTACTGCTCGCAGAGGCAAAGACGGCAGGCATCAGTCTGAGCAAGCTCACGAACAAGGCTGTCTACATGCTCTGCTGGCTTAGGCGCTACCAGAAACAGCTCTTTTCAAACTGGAGGCTGCCGGATATCAGCTGCTTTATACACATGGGGCCCTGTCAGGATGAGAATGAGGCGCTGTTTTTGCGGATTTTAGCGAGGCTTCCAGTGGATGTGTTGGTTTTAAAGCCCAATCTGAATGGCGTGTGCTGTCTTGCAGACCCGCTTTTGTATGAGATTCATTTCACAGACTCTCTCAACCTGGAACGGTTTCCGCAGCAGAGTGCGGATGTGCAGGTAGGGACGGTTGCGTTTCACGCGGAACGCGAGCTGGACGGGCTGATGTACCAGGACACAGGTGTGTACCGCAATTACCAGTATGGAAAGGCGGTCTCCATCACTTTGCAGACGATGTATGAGGAGATACAGATCCTGTGGAAGGAGGAACTTAAGTACCGTCCGAATTTCAGCACGGAAAACGGGATTGTCACTCTGCCGGTGATTTTTGCCAAGGTGTCAGGCGTGAAGGATGGCATCGTACAGAAGTACTGGAGTTCGATTAAGGATCTGATTGTGGAGGACACTTTCGTGGTGAAAAATGTGCCGTACATTGATGCCACAGCGCCCAATCCCATGAAGCAGTACGCAGCCGATTTCTTTAAGAATGGCCGCCTGCAGAGGAAGAAAATCAGGGAAAATCCCAATTATCAGTACAGCTTTCTGCGGGATGAGGTTCAGGAGCATATCTTTGACAAGCTACAGTTATTGATTGAGAGCAGGGTGATTAGGGGAACCTTTGAAAATGGCACAGAGTACACGATTATTGCGACAATCCTGAATATGCCTAAAGAGATTGTGCGGTTGATCCAGAAGTTTGACTTCACAAAGAAAAATCCCAAGCTGATATATATTAACACAGGGGAAAAACTGATCTCCTTGGAGGACTCTATTCTGGTGGCGTTTTTGAATATGGCGGGCTTTGACGTGGTATTTTTCGTGCCGACGGGCTATCAGAATATCGAGAAGCACTTTGGCAGGAGACTGATGGAGGAGCACCAGATTGGTGAGTATATATATGACTTGCAGGTTCCTAATATGGCACTGGTGTCGTCTGGCACGCGGGTGTCATGGCGTGACAGATTGTTTCGGAGATAATATATGAAGAGTATGCATTTATTTGCAGGTTTCGATAGAATGGAGGATAAAAGATGGGACTTGATTTTAGCAGAGTAACAACACAATCGCCTGTGACCGCAGACATTGTGGACACTAAAAATGAAATTGCGGTGGTTGAGCAGTATGACATTGTGGAGGACAGGCAGCAGATGAACGAGGTGCTTGTCGGTTCGCAGGAGGTTGACGATATCGTGAGCACGATCGAGGTCCACAATCTCGAGACGATCGTATCATTTGGCTCGGAGGTCGCAGAGGAGATCTCAAAGGCTTCAGATGTCGTGCTGAACAATGTGAACATGTCACAGCTTGACGATTCAAGTGAGATGTTAAACGCGCTTGCAAGAGTGATGGAGAAGTTTGATATCGACGAGCTGCAGGAGAACCCTACCTTGTTTGGGAAGCTGTTTGGCAATATGAGAAAGCAGCTTGACAAGATACTCGAAAAATATCACACGATGGGGGACGAGGTTGACAAGATCTACGTGGAGCTTAGGAAATATGAGTCGGAGATCAAGCAGTCCAACCGGAACCTGGATAAAATGTTTGAGGCAAATGTAGATTACTACCATGAGCTGGTAAAGTATATTCTTGCCGGGGAGCAGGGATGCAGGGAGATAGAGGCATACATTGCCCAGAGAGAGTCTGACATGCAGACAACAGGAGATACGTCTATACAGTTTGAGCTCTCAAGCCTCAACCAGGCGTTGATGATGCTTGAGCAGAGGACACAGGATTTAAGGACAGCGGAGAGCGTGGCGATGCAGTCGATTCCGATGATCAAGGCGATGGAGTTTAGCAACATGAACCTGGTCAGGAAGATCAACTCGGCCTTTATCATTACACTGCCTGTATTTAAGCAGGCGCTCGCACAGGCGATCATGCTGAAACGCCAGAAGATACAGGCGGAGGCGATGAGTGCACTCGATGCCAAGACGAACGAGATGCTGATTAAAAACGCACAGAACACTGTGGAGCAGACGAAGCTCACGACAGCGATGGCGGCTGGTAGCTCGATCAAGATTGAAACACTAGAAACAACCTGGAGAACAATCGTGGACGGGATTAACGAGACAAGGCAGATCCAGAATGACGCAAGACAGAAGCGCATCGAGGATCAGGCAAAGCTCGAGAATATCAAGCAGGAGTTTAACAGGATGTATCATATGCCCGACAAAAAGAACTGATTTATTTTATGTGAAGGAGGAAAAAGGTATGCCAATTAGTTTATCAAAAGGACAGAAGGTCGATCTGACAAAGGGAAATCCAGGACTCAAGAAGATTATGGTAGGACTTGGATGGGACGTGAACGCATTTGATTCCGGCGCAGATTTTGACCTGGACGCAGCTGCGTTTATGGTGGGTGCAAACGGAAAGTGCCCGACAGAGAAGGAGTTTGTATTCTATGGGAATCTGACACATCCGAGCGAGTCTGTCAAGCACATGGGCGATAACCTGACAGGAGAGGGCGAGGGAGACGACGAGCAGATCGAGATTGAGCTTGCAAAGGTTCCGGCCAATGTGGAGAAGATTGCATTTACGGTTACGATTTATGACGCGGATGTCAGAAAGCAGAATTTTGGCCAGGTTGCCAATGCGTTTATCCGTATCGTAGACGAGACGACAAACGCGGAGCTGATCCGCTATGACCTTGGCGAGGACTTCTCGATCGAGACAGCGGTTGTAGTCGGTGAGCTCTACAGACATAACGGGGAGTGGAAGTTCAATGCGATTGGAAGCGGATTCCAGGGCGGACTTGCGGCACTCTGTGGCCACTATGGGATTGAGGTAGCATAGCAATGAAACAATGGCGTCCTATTATAATATAGGATGCTAAAAGTATAAAAAGGAGGGCATAAGAGATGCCAGTTAGTTTACAAAAAGGTCAGAAGGTCAGTCTCACGAAGGATAATCCAGGTTTAAAGAAGGTGGTTGTAGGACTCGGATGGGATGTCAATGCATTTGATACAGGTGGGGACTTTGACCTGGATGCATCTGCGTTTCTGCTCAACGATACAGGTAAAGTTTCAGGCTCAAATGATTTTGTGTATTATGGAAATCTTTCCCATCCGTCTGGCAGTGTAGTACACCAGGGGGACAACCTCACAGGTGTGGGAGATGGGGACGACGAGCAGATTAAAGTTGATCTGTCACTGGTTCCCGCCAGTGTCACAAAGATTGCGTTCACAGTGACAATCTATGAACCCGAACAGAGAAAGCAGAATTTTGGTATGGTAAACAATGCTTTTATCCGAATCTATAATGAAGAGACCGGCGAGGAGATGCTGCGCTATGATCTCGGCGAAGATTTCTCAATTGAGACAGCGGCAGTGTTTGGCGAGCTTTACAAGAGCGGCAGCGAGTGGAAGTTTAATGCGATTGGAAGTGGTTTCCAGGGTGGTCTTGCGGCACTCTGTGCAAACTTTGGTGTAGATGTGGAATAATAGGAGGGAAATAGGGATGTCAGTTAGTTTACAAAAAGGTCAGAAGGTAAGCTTGTCCAAGGACAATGCAGGTCTATCTAAGGTTATTGTGGGACTTGGATGGGATGAGGCCAAACCGGCAAAGAGAGGACTCTTTGCACCAAAGCCGCAGTCGATTGACTGTGACGCATCTGCGATTATGTTGATAGATGGGAAGCTCCGCTCCAACGAGGATGTGATTTTTTTCAACCATCTTAAACATAAAACGGGAACAGTGCAGCATATGGGAGACAACCTGACAGGCGAGGGAGAAGGCGATGACGAGCAGATCATCATTGATCTTGCCTCGGTTCCGCAGGAGTATGATAAGATTGTGGTGGTTGTCAATATTTATCAGGCAGTACAGAGAAAGCAGCATTTCGGAATGATTCAGAATGCATTTATCCGTATTGTGGATGCAAGAAGTAATACAGAGCTGTGCAAGTACAACTTGTCAGAGGATTATACGAACATGACAGCGATGATTTTCGGCGAAGTTTACAGACATAATAACGAGTGGAAGTTCAACGCTGTAGGTCAGGCAACGACAGACCCTGGGCTTGGGGAGCTCGTAAATCGATTTATCTAATAATGAGGAGAAAATGAAAAATGAAATTTAAGGGACTTAGTGACAAAGAGGTCGAGCAGTCGCGGGAGCAGTACGGTTCGAATGCGATTCCTGATTCGGAACCTACCACCTTTTGGGAGGAATTTAAGGAGACCTTTGGGGATCCAATGATAAGGATTCTTCTTGCGATCGCAGCGCTGATGATCGTGATGTTTTTCTTTGGCTACGCGGAAATTTACGAGCCTCTGGGAACGATTGTGGCGGTGCTGGTGGTGGCATTTGTATCAGCAAAGACCGGCGTGGCGAGCGATACCAAGTACCGTGAGCTCAAGGACAGCACTGAGAAGGACAAGTGTAAGGTGTATAGAAACGGCGTTGTGACGGTGATTGAGGTGGACGATGTCGTGGTTGGCGACAAGGTTCTGCTGCAGTCGGGCGACAAGGTTCCGGCGGATGGTATCCTGATCGACGGCGCGCTCAAGGTGGACAACTCCGCGCTGAATGGAGAGGCGGAGGAGTGCAAGAAAACAGCGGCAGATCCGAGTGTACAGCTTGCAGACGAGATCACGGGTGATACGTTTGTGGACAAGTTTTCTCTGTTCCGCGGCGCGGTGATCTTTGACGGAGAAGGAATTCTCGATGTCAGGAAAGTCGGCCTCAAGACCATGATGGGTAAGATGGCCGAGGAGATGCAGGAGGATGAGCCGGATTCGCCGCTCAAAGTAAAACTTGCAAAGCTTGCAAAGCAGATCTCGACGTTTGGCTATATCGGTGCCATTGTAATTGCGCTGTTCTATCTGGCGCATGCGATTCTGGTATTTGACGGAGGCGCTGCGGGGTATTTTGCCCAGCCGATTCCGGATATTATCAAGAACGTGATTGATGCGGTTTCACTTGCAGTCGTGATAATTGTCTGTGCGGTGCCAGAGGGACTTCCACTGATGATCTCTCTCGTGCTGATGCAGAATACGAGCAAGATGCTTGACCATAACGTACTTGTCAGAAAGGCAGAGGGTATCGAGACAGCAGGTTCATTAAATATTCTCTTCAGTGATAAGACCGGAACAATCACAAAGGGTTCGCTCGAGGTGGTTGATTTCTTCTGCGCGGATGGAAATTCAATTGACATTCCGCAGCTGAGCAAACACAGCAAGGTCAAGGGACTGGTTGATCTTGCAATCGGCAAAAACACACAGTCCATGTTTGATGCGTCTCACAAGGTCATCGGCGGCAACGCGACAGACCAGGCGCTGATGAAGTTTATCGGCGAGGACACGTTCAGGGCGCTTGCGGCAAACAGCGAGTACGTGGTCACTGCACAGCAGGGCTTCAATTCAACGAACAAATTCAGCCAGGCAAGGATTGACAACGTGGGAAAGACCTTCTATAAGGGAGCGCCGGAGCGGCTTCTTGCGGCAGCCACAAAGTATCTGGACGCGGACGGGAATGTCCGGGAGATCGACAAGGCGGTGCTTGACAGAAAGATTGACGAGCTGGCGGCAAAGGCGATGCGTGTGCTGGCGTTTGGTTATTCCGAGAGTTCGCTTGTGGAGAGCAAGATCAATGACGATATTGTTATCATCGGTCTGGTAGGCATCAGGGACGACGTGAGACCTGAGGCGAGAGATGCGATCAAAGAGGTGCAGGACGCAGGTATCCAGGTTGTCATGATTACTGGTGACAGGCTTGAAACGGCGGTTGCGATCGCAAAGGATGCAGGTTTGCTCAAGTCCAATGACGAGATGGCGCTTTCCTCTGCACAGTTAAATGAGATGTCAGACGAGGATGTGAAAAAGATCATATCAAAGATCAGGGTGATCGCGCGTGCGCTTCCAACGGACAAGTCCCGTATGGTAAGACTCTGCCAGGAGATGAACTTGGTTGTGGGTATGACGGGTGACGGTGTCAATGACTCGCCTGCGTTGAAGCGCGCCGATGTCGGCTTTGCGATGGGCAGCGGTACAGAGGCGGCCAAGGAAGCCGGCAAGATCGTGATTCTCGATGATAACTTTAAGTCGATCAAGGACGCAATCCTCTATGGACGCACAATTTATCATAATATATTGAAGTTTTGCAAATTCCAGCTGGTGATCAATGTGACCGCGGTGGTGGTAAGTGCGATCGCGCCGTTCTTCGGGGTGGACGAACCACTGAAGGTAACGCACCTGCTGTTTGTAAACCTTGTCATGGATAGTCTTGGCGCGATTATGCTCGGAAACGAGCCGGCGCTCGAGAGATACATGCGCGAGAAGCCAAGACGCAGGGATGAGAGCATCGTGAGCAAGGCGATGATGGCGCAGATTCTGACGATGGGCTTATGGCTTACGATTGTCAGCTTTGTCTATCTGAAAGCGCCGTTTTTCGTGGGATTGTTTGACAACGAGGAGCAGCACCTGACAGGGTACTTTGTACTGTTTATTGTCAGTGCGTTATGCAAC
This sequence comes from uncultured Lachnospiraceae bacterium, assembly GCA_910588755.1. GTDB lineage: Bacteria > Bacillota > Clostridia > Lachnospirales > Lachnospiraceae > COE1. The sequence continues at coordinate 21,205 of CAJUQZ010000013.1, forward strand.
GGTTTTAATGTCAGAGATGACGGATTGAGCATCTTTAAGGGGCTGGACCAGAACACAGGATTTATAAAGGTGTTTTTCCTGATTATCCTTGTGCAGTTCGTGATTGTAAATGCGGCATTGATTCCGATTCCTGTATTTACATGGATTGGAAATATGTTTAGCTGTCATCCGTTTGGCATCGCAGGCTGGGCAGCGGTCATAGTGCTCTCAATCACGATGATTCCGGTGGATATGATCAGGAAGATGGTCGTCAACAGGAAGTAATAGGGGTTGCAATAAAAAGAAAAAGGAGAATGCCATAATGTCAGGAGTGCCAAAGATAAAACAGCTGCAAGAGACGGCCGCTGGTACATTAGCGATTGACTGGAACGCTGTGGAGCAAATTGCTGGTTTTCAGGCGCATGATCATTTGAAAGATTACTATTCGCGGATACTGGGCAGTAAGAATCGGTATGGTGAGATTTCAGGGCGAATCAAATTTGATGCAGCTGCGTTTGTTAAGCGGTATGTCAGTCAGGAGGACTGGCAGGACAATTGGCTTGCGAACGCGAATGGAGAGCGGGACCATGCGCAATTTTCATTGAATCTGCTCACACAGACAGACGTTTGTTATGTAGCGGATTATCTCCAGGAGGCATTTCATGGTGCGTGGACTGGCGGCAATGATTTTGGAAACAGGGCATATCTCGGCGAAATACTCATTAACATTGGCGATATCTCACTTGTTTTCAACAATGATACAGGGGAATTTGAGTGGGTGGATTTTGGATATGGGTATTATGATGTATATACAGAGAATCCATATGGCATTATAGCTGACGATACACAGGAGTTCCTGGATAAATTCATCGTCGTAAGATAATATCATATGACAATTCCGAAAAGGGCCGTCGGATCAGGCAGTAGTTTCCGGCGGCCCTTTTGTCTGTGTTGGATGTTTTGTGAAAAAAGTTTTGAATTAGAACTTCAAGGGGCTTTCATTAGACGATCTTTATTAGATGGTCTGCATCTAGTGGCTAATAATAAATCTCTAACAATAGATGGCCTGCATCAATTGTCTATCATTAGATGACTTATATTAATTAGCCTTCTTTCGTTAGCCTTCTTTATCGAAATCAAGATTTTTATGAAATATCAGAATATGATTAAGAAGGCTTGATGGAAATTAATTTCGAGGTTTTGGTTTGGAGGCAGGGATGATTGTATTTCATACGGATTTGGACAATACATTGATTTATTCATACAAGCATGATATCGGGGAGCAGAAGCGCTGTGTCGAGCTTTATCAAGGACGGGAAATTTCGTATATCACACAGGAAACGTACCGTCTGCTGCAGATGCTTTCCGGGCAAAAAGAACAGGTTCTGATCGTGCCGACAACCACTCGGACGGTTGAACAGTATCAGAGAATTGACCTGGGTGTGGGGAGCTTTCGGTATGCGCTTGCCTGCAATGGGGGTGTTCTGCTTGTCAATGAGTGTGAGTGTTGTGCCAACGAGCGAACTGATATTTGCAATTTCGCTCATAAGAAAGATGAAAGCTGGTATAGGGATTCCTGGGAGATGATTCGGGAGGATGAGAGCTGGTACAGGGTTTCTTTGGGGTTGATTCAGGACAGTGTGGGAGAGCTGCACAGGGCACTGGGGCTCCTGGACAGGGACCCGCGCAGGAATTTTGCGCTTCGTTTTATCAGGGATTTGTTTGTATTCACAAAATGCAGAGAGCCGGAGGCGGTTGTCACTGATCTGAAAAAGACGCTGAATGTGGGGCTTGTAGATGTATTTAACAATGGCGTGAAGGTGTACGTCGTGCCCAAAGTGTTAAATAAGGGAAAGGCGGTAGAGCGGTTCAGGGAGTATGTCGGCGCGGATTATGTGATCGCGGCGGGGGACAGCGAGTTTGATATTTCCATGCTGGAAGCGGCCGATCTGGGGTTTGCGCCGCCGGCACTTGCGCGGTGCTATTCTTTTTCAGGGAAAGTAAACTGTCTTTCAGATGAACGGATTTTCGCGGAGGCAATGCTTGAACGGATTCTTGCAGATATTCATATTGGATCTGATTTGTCCCATGATCTCTAAAATATTGTAAGGCAGGCTGCTGGCTCGCTCAAGGCTCCAGCAGCCATTTTTTCTTACAATATGAACGTCATTAGCCAGCGCTGTGATTTGAAAGCTTTCTATTCCCATAGTCTTCTCCAAAATAGATGTTGGGGCTGCGCTGATGGGCAGGCTGTTTTTGGGGACTGTTGTATTGGATTAGTTTGGTCTGTGCCCGAGTCGCCCGCCATCCATGCCGATGCTGATACCGCTCTCGCGCTCATTTGGCTGTATGATGACTGTGACCGGCTGATTTGCGTTCCACTCAAAGCTGTAGGATTCACCCGAGGCCTGGCCGATGAAGGTTTTCCAGTTTACGTCCATCTTGACATCGGGATCGCAGTAGCCGTTCCCCATCCAGCACACGACAGCGTCGGGATCGACGGCGAGTGTGGAGCGTGTCTGGATATTGCTCATCACAATCGGGTTTCCGTCAATCAGGATTGCAACATAAGCGTTTGGACCTTCCCCTGTCAGGGTTGAGGTCGCAAGCCCCTTCTGGGAGATGACACCGCAGCCGATAAAGCGCACGTCGTACTTGCAGTCCGGGGTGAATGCCAGAATATTTTCGGACTCGATAGAGAGAACTTCGCCAGGCTGCAGCTGGTATACAACCACATGCTGGGCGTGGTTTGCATAGTATGTAACGCTGTCACCGCTCATCATGACTTTCATGAGGGGGAGGTTTTCGCCTGTCACGCGCCGCATGAGTGAGCCGAGCAGCGCCTGCCCTGCGTTTTGCTGCGGCCCGAGCAGCAGCTTTTCAAACTTGTAATTTTTCTGCCCTGCGTTCTCACCGCAGATAAAAGAGCCTGCCTTGGTGAACAGGACGTCGCTTCCGCGGCAGGTTACTTTCAGGGTTAGTTCGTTTATCACTTCAAATGTCAACATCGATAGATACTCCTTTTCTTATATTATACACATTTCATACACACTAGACGACTTGCACGCCGTACAGTTCGCACAGCCCTGCGAGGTCCCTTGCGACGCCGTTTCCGACAGCGCTGAATTTCCACACGCCGTTGTGCAGATAGAGCTCACCGATCATCATGGAGATGACATTGCTGTAGTATTCCGTCATCAGGAAGCTTACAAGTTCCTTTCCGGATGGATCCATGATGCGCACATAGGCGTCTTTTAACATGCCAAAATGAAGCCTTTTTTCCAGCGCGTCATTGATGGTCAGAACAAAGACGATCTTTTTCACCTGCGCATTGAGTCTTGTGAGGTCAATCTGGATCATTTCGCGGTCTGCACTGCCGCCTGTCACAAATCTTGTGCTTTGGTCGGGACTTACGGTCTGGCCATAAAACACAAACCAGGAATCGCCGATGACCTTACCATTCGCGCCGAGCAGGAAGGCCGACACATCGACATCGCACCGCGCGTCGGTGACATTCCAGCCAAAGCAGGCGCTGACAGCACTGGGAGCCGCGTTTGAGAGCAGGATTTTCTGTCCCTTCTGTACTTTGTTTGAGAGTGGCGGGACGGGTTTTGCAGCAGGCATACCAGGGGTGCTCGCTGTGTTTTGCGCACCTGCGGTCAGCGCGGGCTGGACGTTCTGTGGCTGCCTGGGCGGTCTGTTCTGCGTCTGTCCCAAAGGTGGTTGATGAGTAGAACTATTGTGCGACTGCCCATATTGTGGCGCATGGCTTTGCGACTGCCCGTACTGTGGCGCATGGCTTTGCGACTGCCCGTACTGTGACGTCTGGCTTTGCGACTGCCCGTGCTGCGGCGGTCTTGACTGGCGGCCTTGTTGGGAGGGGGTCCCGCCTGTTCCCACGCTGCTGGTATTTTTGATCAGTGTCATGATATTGTCCTGTCGTTTGACACTCTGCGGTTCTGTTTTATTGATAGCTAAAATCGAATCGCGGTTCATGACACCCGTTGATTTTGTTACTGTATTGATCATACGGTTCCTCCATATGGAAAAATTTGTAAACAGCTTTAGTGCCTATTCAGAAAAGTGTAGGTAAAACGCACTTTTAGTAATTATATATCAGAAAAAGAAAAAAATACAGTGCATTTTAAAAATTTATATGGAATCATAGCAGTAACAGTTCCTTAGTATTTACTGCTAAGTTCGTACAAAAACGTTCAGGTAGCCGATAAAAATCCATTTGCGAAGCAAATTTTGCATGGATTTACTCGTTACTGGAATGAAGTAAACAGTAGCCAGTACCACAGTAATAGAAAAACGCTACTGTAGAATTTAATGGACAGAGGGAGCTTGTTGTTGATGCAGTAAAATGCTACAATATAAGCATGGATTATGTGTTTAGAAGCTAAAATTTTAAGACAGATGGTGGAAGTTGAATGAGGAAGCTGAGTATAGATAAGTAGCTGCGCAATAGGTGCAGCAGCTGTGGTAACTATAATTTTTATATGAATGTAATTTATGAATGCAATTTACGAGTAAGAATACAAAAGGGAGAGTCTAAAGAGGGGATTGTCATGGTTGAAGAGGTACGATATAAGAGTAGTACCGGGCGGAATAGAGGGTTTCTGCGGATGTACAGATTTTTGTAGCACAGATACATACTCTAAGGTTCGGGAGGGAATGTGCAGTTTGGGCATGACGGCCATGAATATACCTGTACCTCAGAAGTCAGGAAAACGCTTTGTTCGTTGGATCGTTCGCGTAAGATGATATATTCAGTGGAAAAAATCATTCCTGCTGCGCTAAAAGAATTTATATGAGGTAGAGGAGCATGAAAAAGTGTGATATTTGCAACGAAAAATTTACAGTATGGAGTACAATTCGCCTTGCCTGGGGATGTTCTTTGCTTTTTTCATTTTTACAGATATCAGCATGTATCATTGATGGGTTTGTGCCTGCACTTACCCTGTCTGTCAATGCAGTGTTCATTGACAGGGTTCTTGCTTTCTTTGCCGGGAAAACCAGCGCAGATGCCATTATTTTTCCGCTGTTGGCAATTTTGCTGATTCTGCTTTGGCAAAACCTGTCCAGGGTAATATTACAGTATGGAGAGGGCGTCAGAATGCACAGGATCAAAGAATTGCTACAAAGTGCTTTTATACAGAAAATATCGCGGTTGAAATACAGACAGCTGGAAAGACCAGAGACACAAGATCTGATAAAAAGGGCTGCACTGGATCCGGAGAATCATGTAAAGTTGGTATTGGACAGCATATCAGGAATTTTTATTTTGTTTCTGCAAAATAGCTCTGTCTTATTGGTTGTGGCAACAACGACTTGGTGGGTGGGCGTGTTGATGATTCTAGGAATGGTCTTTCTGGGGAGAATCTCGATGCGTGCAGGTGAGGAAGATTATCATTTACAGACCGAGATCACAGAAGAAAAGAGAAAACTGGACTATCTGGACAGTGTGATTATGAAGAAAGACAGTGTGTTCGAACGGATGCTGTTCGCCTATACAGGCGTTGTCGGCGGATGGTACCAGAAGCTTTTTATGAAGACATATCAGAAGGAAAAACGCGTGTTAAAGCTATGGTCAGTCAGAGGGAAAATTGGCGGAACCTTGTCGGCGCTGTTTGCAATTTTGATACTGTTTCTACTAATCCCGGAGGTACAGAAGGGACAAATGACAGCCGGGCTTTATATTTCTGTGTTGAATGCAGTTTTTGTTGTGACCAATTCCATTACGTGGAATCTTTCCTATCATATGCAGAACCTTGCGAAGGGAAGAGAACTGCTACGGGACATGACGCAATTTTGTCGGTTGCCGGAGGAGGACAGTCTGCAAAATCCGCAAAAAGATAAAAGCGAAGCGGCTTTGTTTGAAAGTTTGGAGTTTGTGAATGTTCATTTTCGTTATCAGGAGGATGGACAGGAGGTATTAAAAGGACTGTCCTTTCGTCTAGAAGCGGGCAAACAATATGCCTTTGTGGGAAAAAACGGCGCAGGGAAAACGACAGTAATCAAATTGATGCTTGGGCTTTATCCAGAGTATGAGGGAAAGATTTTGGTGAATGGGAAGGAGTTGAGGAACTATACAAGTGAGCAGAGAAGTGCTTTGTTTGCATGTGTGTGGCAGGATTATGCAAAGTATCAGATTACAGTTAAAGAGAACTTGTGTTTTGATGAAGAAAGGGAACCAGGTGTGCTGGAAAGCGCACTGGACAAGGTGGGATTGTCAGAGACCGTGCAGCGTCTTTCTGATGGCATACATACCAGTCTTGGCAGATTAATGGAAGACAGCACTGATTTTTCGGGAGGACAGTGGCAGCGCCTCGCAATTGCCAGGGCTTATGTAAAGGGGGGCGGGATCATGATTCTAGACGAACCGACAGCATCGCTCGACCCGATGGCTGAGAGCAAAATTTATCGTGACCTGGCAGAGCAAAACAAGGATAAAACAATCCTTTTTATCACGCATCGCCTGGGGGCTGTTCAGGGAGTGGATACCATCTTTGTCCTGCAGGATGGCAGGATAATGGAACAGGGAAAGCATCTGGAGCTGATGGAGTTGAAGGGAAGTTATGCGCAAATGTATGCCAGCCAGCAGAAATGGTACGTCTGACCAAAGGGGGATTGTATGAAGATGAGAAAATGGAAAGAACTTTTTGGTGTGTTTTGTTTTATATGCACAAAAGCGTTCAGGAAATCGCCTGTGCTTTTTGTCAGCAGTAATTTTCTGGGATGTCTGGCTGGTATTCTGATTGGTATACAGACGACAGTGATGGCAGTTTTTTTTAATATCGTCACAGATGCAAATGCTTCTAGGCATAGTGGCATTTTTATGTGGGGTGGCATATTAGGTACAGTGCTATTGTTAAATGAGGTGGTGAATGGGGTTATGAATTACGCGTATGAATGCCTTGAGCGGAAATCTGTGGCAGAATTTAAAGGAATGCTGCATGATAAAATGTCCAGAATTTCACCGGTTGATTATGAGCGGCCGGAATTTCTGGATATGGTGGAAAAGGCTTCTAAAGGAGCGACAGACGCCACAAAGTTTATCTCAGAAGTAACAATGTTATTTACTACCTATATTCCATATTTGATTTATATGGGTGTGTACCTGTTTTTTACGAATCATATTCTGTGCCTGTCACTTTTGGCTATTTTTGTTCCTGTTGTGGTGAATCAGTACATCAAGGGAAAAATCTATGCAAATGCCGAGAATTGTGCGGCGGCAGAACGGCGGAAGAAAGATTACTATAGGAGCTGCATCTATGATATGGAATATATAAAAGAAACAAGGCTTCTGCATAAAACGGGTTTTTTCCTGAAAAAATTTGAGGCCTCTTTGAAGACGCTGCTTCGTTTAGAGCAGGATGCGGAGAGAAGGGTAGACTGCCAAGAGATCGTTATGGCGGGAATTACACTGGCAGGGTATGGAGGTGTATTGTCCCTTTTAATATACTCCCTTCTGCGCAGAGAAATTGCAGTGGGGGATTTTGCGGCGATCTTTGCATCTGTAGGGATGATGTATGGTATTATGTGCGAGATTGTGGAGGGACGTATTGGCAGCATTTCCCGAAACTTTGGGGTTGTTCAAAATTTTATCTGCTTTTTAAATGCGTCTGAATGGTTTTTTGAGAAGAATAGCGGGGAGAGGACGGATGGGAAGGAAAATGCGGCGATTGTGTTAAAGGAAGTCTGTTTTCGATATCCAGAAGCCTGTGAAGATGTGCTGCATAAAATTGACCTGACTGTTAAATGCGGAGAGACAGTCGCGATTGTGGGAGAGAACGGCGCTGGCAAATCGACATTGATGAAGGTAATGATAGGATTGTATCAACCCTCTGCAGGCAGCGTTTTAACAGGAGGTGGAGATATTGCGGATACAAATAGTTTCGACTGTGTTTCAGCAGTGTTTCAACAGTATCAAAAATATCAGATGAGTGTGGCAGACAATGTAATGATCAGCGATCCCAAGAAGGATAAGCCAAAGAGCGAGGAAGTATATACAGTGGAGGAAGCGCTAGAGCAGGTGGGAATGCCGCCTGCAGATACTGCTATTTTTCCAGAAGGATTAAATACGATGCTGTCTAGACAATTTGGCGGGAAAGAACTTTCTGGCGGTCAGTGGCAGAGAATCGCAATCGCTAGGGGGATATACAGGGAACGGGGAATTCTTTTTCTTGATGAGCCAACAGCTGCGATCGATCCGCTCGAGGAATCAGAGCTCTATTTTCAATTTGAAAAGATGTGCCGAGAGAAAACGGCAGTGATTGTGACACATCGTATGGGGTGTGCCAGGATTGCAGACCGTATTGTGGTTCTGCACAAAGGAATGATTGTTGAGGATGGGACGCATGAAGAACTGTATCATGCTATGGGATATTATCGCAAGTATTGGGATGCACAAGCTGTTCAGATGCACTGATTTTGCGGCGATATTGAATAAATATAACATTTCATCATTCGAAAAGTATAGACGGAAATGGCTTCCATTTCCGCCTTAAATCTGTTTATCCGCGCTTCTTTGACTGTAACAGCCCTAATCGTTATGATCGCCACCGTTTACTTCAATCACGATTTTACCGTTTATTCTTCCGTTCTCCATATCCTCACCGTGGCGGTTTAATGAGCTTCAAAAATCATTAGAAGGTATCAGTCAGAAAGTTTTATCAGACAGTTTACGCTCTATGGAAAGTGACGGGATTGTTACCCGTACTGCATATCCCGAAGTGCCACCAAGAGTGGAATATGCTCTGAGTGAATTGGGGGAGTCCATGCTTCCGATTATTAACGCTATGGAAGCATGGGGAATAGAGTATAAAAAACAGCAGTAAAGCAAGCTGTACCCCGCCTTGATGCAGAAATATATGTCACAAACAAAATTAAGGAAATACGTATGGGGGGATTCTATTGCGTTGATAAAACCAGACTGATGAAGACATTGCTGGAGAATCCGGGAAACGTGCCCCTGCTTACACGCCCCAGACGTCTTGGAAAAACCCTGAAATAACAGGCGCACAGAAAGCTAATACTACATATGAGGAAATGCAAAAGAATTTTTTGTGCGTTTTCAGGATTTGCTCAAATGATAGGTCAAAAAGTATCTTAAATATAGTATGGGCAGTTAAATAGGGAGATAGCATATGTATTTTGAGGGTGCACTTGACAGAATAAACAGTATAAACTGGGATATGTTTGGTAAACCGAATGCAGAGTCAACAAAGGTAGAATATTTGGGATACGAATATCTGCGCAGAATGGCGGCATTTTACAGGGAGCAGTCTGTGTCCAGGATGTTACCGCTGGTCACGAATATTGCTGCTATATTAGGTGATACAGAAGAATTTCGTTTAGATTGTTGTGATGTGGAAGTGCCAGAGAGAATAAGAAATCAATCAATACCAGGAAGGACACTAGAATTTTATTTGCAATTAGCAAGGTATGCAGATAAAAATACGGAAGCGGCACAATATATGACCGTATATGATCCGTTAATACAGCTTTTGGAAAATGGGTATAATTTTGCATATAAAGAGCGGGGACTCTATATTTATCATTTAGCACTTTATCCATTAGCCAACTGGTATGAATACTATGTACAGGCCCCGCCCGCACCTGGATTCTGATATTTGAGGTCTGTTGGTATGGAGGCAGGATTGGATAAAAAGGGTGTTTACAGATTTGGGGGGAAACAGATGTTTAATGACTGGTTAAACTTATTAGTAAAATTGTCAGAGAATGGTTATACAACAAAAGATTTTATATGTCCTGAATGTGGGCAAAAAAGCGTTGAAAGTGTATATGTTGGAGATCCGGTAACACGTATCGGATATTTACCGGCCTGGTGCAGCAGCTGTAACCGTGGAATACAAATCAGCCGGGTCGAAATACCACAGGGAGTTCATATGCTGGAATTTGGTGATTTAGAGGGTATCAAAAATACCATACCAAATTTTAAACAGATTATTCCTTCTAAAAAACAGGAGTGGCGCAGGAAAAATAACGGATAACACGCTCTAGCCAGAATAAAAGTTTAAATAAACATCGTACTTTCAATTTCATAAATATCATTGACTGGTATCACTGTGCCGTTTTCCATTATGACCTGGTGCTTTGTGTCCTCTATTTTTTGTAGGGCGCCTGTTATGGTCAGATAGGCACCGCCATTTTTTCCGGCATCAGGTACGAAATAGGTAATTCTGATCTGCGGTTTTTGGGCAGACTGTGCTCGCAGCAGATGTAGATGTAGGTCCAGTTCTTCTTTTCTGTCCTCGTCTAGTTCGACTTTGCTGTCAGTCAGGCGTGCCGTCTCACAGACAGCAGCATCATATCCTGACAGCGCGGCAAAAGGGAGAAACTGAGCTGCTCTGTCCAGTGCCGGCATTTTTGGATGTTTTGTCGATTCATGGTGCGGCAGGTTTATGATATCATCATATTTTCCCATTATGCCTGATGTCCTCCAATCTGGTTATTTCTCTTTGCGCCTGTTGCGCCTTCCTCTAGGTTCATGCCCTTTAAGATGGCATTTTTACCAAATTTCTTTTTTACGGATAAGACAGCTTCCTGCAGAGCACGTTCTTTTTTTAGTCTTGCCTCGTTTTCCTGTTTTTGTTTTTCTAGAGCTTCATAGTCAGTAAATAGATCCATTTGGACAAAATCATTCTGGTCTTGGTCATGAACAGCAGCCTCGTCCGTGAGGTGGTTTGCGGCTACAGCAATCCGCCGCACTAGGAGATTTTTGTCAGTAATACGGTCATAGAGTGCCATAACCGTATCCATAATCAGTTTTGTTGAGGAGGACGGTTCATTCAGGTTGGTGGTTCCGTGTGCATGTTTTGGAACCTTTCGCCCATAACGGTCTGTGGTGACCTCCCCTTTGTATCTGCCAGCTGTTTCTGGATTTGCTAGGTTTTGGGTGTCATACCCGATGGTAAGCACCAGCTGGTCGGTGATCAGATGTTTTTCTACCAGATCCAGAACCAGCTGGTCTGTCATTTCCCTGACAACGAGTTTGGCCTTTGCAAAATCGTAAGGGCACTGCAGCACCTGGCCAGAACACAGACTGTTGGTTTCCGGCTTATACTGTTTGATCAAGTCAATCGTTGTGGGTTCCCATCCCCACGCGTGGTCTATCAGTAATTCTGCATTGATGCCAAACAGCTTGTATAGTAGGTCTTCATTATAATAGTTCTGGTCATCCCCGATGGAGCATCTTGCGATATCCCCCATCGTAAACATGCCATGTTCTGCAAGCTTTCTGGCATAGCCATGTCCGACCCTCCAGAAATCCGTGATCGGTTGGTGGTCCCATAGAACCCTTCTGTACTTTAGCTCATCGAGCTCTGCGATTCGCACGCCGTTTTCGTCCGGCGCGACATGCTTTGCCACAATGTCCATTGCAACCTTGCATAGATACAGGTTTGTTCCGACGCCGGCAGTGGCGGTGATGCCTGTTCGGTCAAGTACCTCCTGTATGATTTTTGCGGCAAGCGCCCTCGCGGAGAGAGCATAGGTTTTCAGGTATGCGGTGACGTCCATGAATACCTCGTCAATGGAGTAGACATGGATATCTTCCGGCGCAATGTATTTTAGATAGATTTCATATATTTTGGTGCTGTATTGGATATAATGCGCCATGCGGGGCGGTGCAATGATATAGGCCAGTGAAAATTCAGGATGCTCCGCTAGCTCGCTGGCAAGATACGATTCGCCTAAAAATTGATGTCCTGGCGTCTGGCTTTTCCGCAGGGTATTGACTTCCCTTACCTTCTGCACCACTTCAAACAGTCTTGCCCGCCCAGGTATGCCAATAGCTTTTAAGGACGGGGAGACCGCAAGACAGATGGTTTTTTCTGTTCTGGCCGCATCTGCAACCACGAGATTGGTGTTCATGGGGTCAAGCTGTCGTTCAACACACTCAACAGAGGCGTAAAAGGATTTCAGGTCGATTGCGATATAGGTATGGTTGTTTTCCATGTTTTTCATGCCTCCTTTTCGTATCTGATGGCGGTCGGTTTTATTAGGGTGTTATTATTTTCTGGTTTTATTCTGTCTTTTTTGGTTGTAATGTCCTTTTCGCATCACGGTTTTGCAGCAAACAACATATTAAAATATAAGTCTGCTGGATATAGCGTATTGTATCATAGATGCAGCCAATTTATTAAAATACAAATCTGCCGAATATAGCATATTGTACCATAGATGCAGCCAAATTTCTATAAAACCTGTTTTTTGGCATAATCAAAATATTTTCGGATAAAATAGAGTTTATACTTTCTTTAGAAAAATTATTAGCACTCCATCTTGACGAGTGCTAATAAGTGTGTTATAACACATATATAACAAATAAAACAACAGCTTACCAAAGCTGCTACACATTAAATTTTATATTATAGGAGGAATGCGTTATGTTGTTACCAAGTTCAAATGTAATGAATAGTATTTTTGGAGAGAGTTTATTTGATGATTTCTTTGAAGATTTTGCCCGCCCGATGCGGACAGCGTCCCGCTACAATACTTCCACAGGTATCATGCGGACAGATGTCAAGGAGACCGAAAGCGGCTATGAACTGGATATTGACCTTCCAGGCTGCAAGAAGGAAAACGTGAAGGCAGAGCTCAAGAACGGATATCTGACCATCAATGCCGAGACGAGCCAGAACAATGACCAGAAGGATGAGAACGGCAAATATATCCGTCGCGAGAGGTATTACGGAACCTGCAGCAGAAGCTTTTACGTTGGCGAGGATATCACACAGGAGGATATTAAGGCCAGATTTGAGGATGGGATCTTAAAGGTGTCTGTGCCCAAGAAGGAAGCGAAGCCTGCAGTTGAGGAGAGCAGGTATATTCAGATCGAGGGCTGATGTGGACAGCGCTGCACTATAACAAATAAGACAAAGTGGGCCAGCGGGCGGCAGGACATTTGAGTTTTGCCGCCCGCTGGTTTTGTTTGCAAACATCTGCTTGATACAATCCATATGATCGCGTATAATAGACTCAGGAAATTGAGGAAGGAGGGGAAATCATTGTGGAGAGGCCAATTATGAGGGATGTGATTTTTCTAAGCCAGAGGTCAGAACCGGCGACGAAGGCAGACTGGCAGGTGGTGACAGACCTGCTCGACACGCTGAAGGCAAACCAGTCTGGCTGCGCTGGGCTGGCGGCCAATATGATCGGGGTGAAGAAACGGATTATTGCGGTCAGCATGGGCTTCATGAATGTGGCGATGATCAATCCCGTGATCATGAAGAAGAGCGGGGAATACAAAACCGAGGAAGGTTGCCTGTCCTTAAGCGGCGTGCGTCCCACGACAAGGTATCAGGAGATTGAGGTGGAATTTCTAGATGCGAGCTGGAAAAAGCAGAGGCACAGATACACGGGCTGGATTGCGCAGATCATACAGCATGAGTGCGACCATCTCGACGGCATTATTATATAAGGAAAGAAATTTGGCGTGAAAAAGGAGATGTGAGTATGAAACAATACAAATTTTATGGCTGGGAGCAGGCAGATGCGCAGGCCATTACAGACCAGTATAAGAAAATCCACACACCGGCTGATCTGTATGACGCTCTGTCACAAATCTGGTGTGCGGACACCTGTGCACCGAGGATGCGCGGGGACTGGACGCCGGAAAATAAGACGCTGGGACAGTGTTCCATCACAGCTTTTCTGGCACAGGATATCTTTGGGGGGAAGGTGTATGGTATACTGCGGCCGGGCGGGAACTATCACTGTTACAATGTGATTGGCGGTTGCTGTTTTGACCTGACCAGCGAGCAGTTTGGCGAGGAGCAGCTGTGCTACGAGAACAATCCCGAGCAATTCAGGGAGGTACATTTTGCAAAGGAGGAGAAGCGCCTTCGGTATGAGTATCTCAAGAAAGCGCTTGTGGACAGCTTACAAAAATAATATCAAAAACAACCCTCCCCCCGGCTTACGCAGAGTATGGGTCTGGGATATAATAAGTTTCAGCGCTGTGTCTAGTGCTGAAATTTTTTGTTTATGCACAGCCCCGTGCAGAGGAAATATGCCGCTAAGGCGGCGCACGGGGCGCGCGGCGAGTAGGGGAGGAGTGACAGGGATGTGTGGCTTATTGAAATGCTCCAGGCGTGGGCGTATCTGGAACGTGGTCATGGGGGTGGTTATACTCGGTATGCTTTCGGGCTGTGGTGCCACGCGCGGGTATGCGGGCAGCAATCCACAACAGACTAAGGAGCGCGACAGCGTGATTGTGGCGGTTTGTGACGAGCCCTCCACGCTGGATCCTGTTCAGGGCTGGGGGCATGGAAATACACCGTTGATCCAAAGTACGCTCATCAGATATACAAGTGACATGTATTTTGAGAAGGATCTGGCTGTCGATTACTAGCTTGACGCGTCTGGACTGATTTGGACATTTACACTGCGCGATGACGCGAGGTTTACGGACGGGGAGGCCGTTACTGCCAGTGATGTGGTGTTTACCTATGAGATGGCAAAGGCGGCGCAGGCTTCCATCGATCTGACATTCGTGGATACGATCAAGGCAGTAAATGACACGACTGTCATATTTACACTTTCCAGACCAACGTCCACTTTTCTGAATACTGTCGCATCTGTGGGGATTATCCCAGAGCATGCTTATGGACCGGATTATGGGACGAAGCCTGTTGGTTCTGGTGCATGGAGGTTTGTCCAATGGAATCCGCAGGAGCAGCTGATTCTGGAGGCAAATGAGGATTATTATGGGGACATTCCCCTGATCAAAAAAGTGACGATCGTCTTTATGACGGAGGATGCCGCGTTTGCCGCTGTCCAGGCCGGGCAGGTCGATGTGGCGCTGACGGCGGCGACACTTGCCTCTGCTAAGGTAAGTGGTTATCATCTTGTGCGCGTAAGCTCTGTTGACAACCGCGGCTTTACACTGCCGATGTATCCTTGTGAGGGCAAGTTGACACAGAGCGGATATCCGATTGGAAATGATGTGACCTGCAATCTTGAGATTCGCCAGGCACTTGCTTATGCCATAGATCGCAGTCTGGTTGCAGATGTGGCGCTGAATGGGTTTGCAACTCCCTGTTATTCAGAGAATGACAACATGCCGTGGAACAATCCAGAGGTCGTAATTAGCACAGATGTGGATTATGCAAAAAGGCTGCTTGCGGATGCGGGCTGGGCTGATGCAGATGAGGATGGCATTGTGGAGAAGGATGGTGTGGAGGCTGCATTTACGGTGCTGTATCCTAGCGGGGATCAGGTGCGTCAGGCAATCGCTGTGGCGGCAGCGGAGCAAGCGGCGGAGATTGGCATATGTATCACGGTGGAGGGAACCAGCTGGGACGACCTTGCAAAGCGCATGTTTTCTGACAGTGTGATGATGGGCTGGGGCGCGGCCAATCCGTATGAGAGCTATTGTCTGTATCAAAGTGAGGGCGCGTTTCGGGATGATTTCTACAATCCGGAGGGATATCAGTCCAAAGAGACAGACCGTTATCTGGCGGCGGCCATGAAGGCGCTGACGACAGAGGAGGCGTATCAGAACTGGAAGCTTGCCCAGTGGGATGGCCAGGCGGGAACGTCCATGCGAGGGGCATGTCCGTGGGTGTGGATTGTCAATGTTGACCACCTGTATTATGTGCGCGACGGGCTGGATATCGGCGAACAGCAGCTGCACCCGCACGGATCCTCCATGCCGCTGCTACAGAAGCTATATGAATGGAAATGGGAAGATGCACAAAAATGACACAAGTGTCATAAATGAGCAGGTGATGTGGAAATGCTATATATGGAAATAGAAAAGAGCAGAAGTGATATACATGTCGTAACCATGCCGCGGTTACAGAAACGCTATAAGCAGGAAGGCTATTAGAAAGAAATGAAAAGATGCGCAAAAATGACATAAGTGTCATAAAATGTTAGCGAAACGATTCGTATGATAAAGGGAGGCAATAGCAGTGGAGAGGTCAGAAAGAGACAGCATACATAAAATACGAAGAATACTGGGATGGCTTGTGGTAAAGATTCTCCGTGCGCTCTCGCTTCTCTTTGCGGTGAGCGTTATCTCGTTTGCACTGGTGAGCGCTTCCCCAGTCGATCCGGTGCAGCGGTACATAATGGGGGCCGGGCCGGTGTCGCAGGAGCAGCAAAGCCTGATTGAGGCGTACTGGGGCGTGGACAGACCACCAGCAGAACGATATTTTAACTGGTTATCGGCCTTGCTGCACGGGGATCTTGGCGTCTCCCTTTTGTATCGCCGTCCGGTGGCGGAGATTATTGCGGAGCGGTTTGGAAATTCGCTTGCATTAATGTTGTGTGCATGGGTATTTTCAGGTATGGCGGGTTATGCGCTGGGCTGTGTCATGGGTATGAACCGGGACCGATGGCCGGATCAGTGTATCAGAAGGATCTGTTATCTGCTTGGCAGTGTGCCGGCGTTCTGGCTTGGCCTTATATTATTGATGGTTTTTGCCGTGATGCTTGGCTGGTTTCCTGTCGGGTTTTCGGCGCCAGTCGGCATACTGGACAGTGAGGTGACACTTTGGCAGCGCTTACACCATCTAATGCTGCCGGCGCTCACGCTGGGGCTGGTGTCCCTTTCAAACATCGCGCTTCATACAAGGCAGAGGATGATTGACGTGATGAATAGTGCGTATGTCCTGTTTGCACGCGCCCGCGGTGAGGGCTCCTTGACGTTGCTGTGGCGTCACGGTCTGCGAAATACAGTTTTGCCGGCAGTGACGTTGCAGTTTGCCTCCTTTGCAGAGCTTTTTGGCGGTTCTGTGCTGGCGGAGAATGTATTTTCTTATCCGGGACTTGGCTCGGCAGTCTCGGAGGCGGGACTTGGCTCTGATGTACCGCTTTTGCTGGGCATCACACTGTTTTCCACGCTGTTTGTCTGTGTGGGAAACATGATCGCAGATCTTTTGTATGGTATTGTCGATCCCAGGGTTCGGGAGGTGAGCCGATGAGTCGGACAGGATACAAAAAAGGTTTAAACAGGCGCACAAAAACGCTTTTTTTGACATTGTTTCTGTCAGTTCTGGTGCTGTTGGTCTACGCATCTGGCATACTGATTCCAGGGGAGGCGGCAGGCACAAATATCCAGTATGCGGGTCAGCCTCCATCGTGGGCGCACCCGTTTGGCACAGACAACTTGGGGCGAGATCTTCTGATGCGCACGCTTAAAGGGCTGTCCGTCAGCGTGACAGTGGGAATCACGGCGTCCTGCGTCAGTGCAGTGATCGCCATTCTGACTGGCATTGCGACAGCGGCAGGCTTGAGGGGGGTAGACGGTGTGATTGGCTGGATAATCGACCTGATGATGGGAATTCCGCATACGGTTTTGATCTTGTTGATTTCATTTTCCCTTGGCAGGGGGCTGAAGGGACTGCTTGTTGGTATTGCGGCGACACATTGGACGAGTCTTGCGCGGTTGATCCGCGGGGAGGTGCTGCAGCTTCGGAGTGCACATTACATTGCAGCTTCCAGACGGCTGGGAAAGTCTGGCGGCTGGATTTTGACACACCATTTGCTGCCGCATCTGGCACCGCAGTTTATCGTGGGGCTGATTCTCATGTTTCCCCATGCGATTCTGCATGAGGCGTCCATTTCCTTTCTGGGCTATGGGCTATCGCCAGAGCAGCCCGCAATTGGTATAATCCTGGCGGAAAGTATGCGGTATCTGTCTTCTGGTATGTGGTGGATGGCGGTGTTTCCCGGTCTGCTGCTCGTTTTGTTTGTCCTGCTGCTCGACCGGCTGGGGGAAAATTTGCGCGCGGCACTCGATCCATATAGTACACAGGAATAACAGGAGAATAAAGGAATTTACGAAAAGCAATACTTGAAAAAACTTGATATGAGGCGCCTATGGAAAAGAACAGGATGCCACGATGTTGGAGGTGTATATGGAAAAAAGGTGCGATTCCCCGATTTTGGAGATATCTGGTCTGTCCGTTTCATTTCAGATGTATGATAATACATTTGGCCGGAAGGATTTGCAGGTGATTTCGGATTTGCATATGCGTGTTTATGCAGGGGAGATGTTGGCGGTTGTCGGTTCATCTGGCTCGGGAAAGAGCCTGCTTGCGTCGGCAATATTGGGGATCTTGCCAAAGAATGCTGCTGTGGACGGTGTGATGCGCTATTGCGGGCAGAACCTAACACCAGCGCCGCAGCGAAGGCTACGGGGAAACGGGATTGCGCTCGTACCGCAGTCAGTTGAATTTCTGGATCCGCTGATGCGGGTGGGCACGCAGGTGGACGGACATGGAAAACGACCTGTGAAAGAGGGACGAGATAGAGGACAAAGCAGAAGGAAGATTTTCCAGCGTCTTGGACTGCCGCGGGCGACGGAGCGCTGCTATCCATTCCAGCTCTCAGGTGGCATGGCGCGGCGCGTGCTGGTGTCCACGGCGCTGATTCAGGATGCGCAGCTGATCGTTGCGGACGAGCCAACGCCGGGAATGGGGGCTGATCAGGCCAGGGAGGCGCTTAGGCTGTTTCGTGCGATTGCAGATGATGGGAAGGCAGTGATTTTGATTACGCATGACCTTGATCTTGCACTTGCATTCGCAGATAGGATTGCTGTGTTTTATGCCGGGATGATGGTGGAGACGGCGGATGCCTCGGATTTCCAGAATGGTCAGGGTGGAATAAACATGCTGCGCCACCCTTATAGCAGGGCGCTCTGCAGGGCTCTGCCGCAAAACCAGTTTGAACCGGTCGCCGGTTTTCAGCCGTATGCGGGCAGTCTGCCAAAAGGGTGTCCGTTTGCGCCCCGATGCAGTTACAGGTCACAAAGGTGTGAGCAGAAGACACCGCCTGTGCGATCGCTGCGCGGTGGGGAAGTGCGGTGTTTTTGCGCAGATGCCACGCTATAAAAGGGCAGGAATGATTTTTTAAATACGCTCTAAGGAACTGTATAGGGGCAGCAGGGAAAAAGAACGTTCGGTGTCTGCCTGCCTGGCAGTTATCGTTAGGAGGATGTGTATGATGCAGCTTGAAGCCAGACAGCTAGGTTTTCGTTATCACAAAAATATGCCTTGGGTGTTCAGAGATTTGGAGTTTCGTGTGGAGCAGGGGGAGTGTGTCAGTCTGCTGGCGCCAAGTGGGTTCGGGAAAACGACGTTGGCGTTGCTGCTTGCCGGTTATCTTACGCCTGTGGAGGGCGAGATTTTGTTGGGAGGAAAACCGCTGCCGCGAAGAGGTGTCTGTCCGGTGCAGCTGATCTGTCAGCATCCGGAGCGGGCCGTCAATCCGCGCTGGCGTCTGCGCAGGGTGCTTGAGGAGTGCGGGCCAATTAAGGAGGATATGCTAGAAGCACTTGGTATAGAGCGCGCGTGGCTGGAGCGTTTTCCGGGGGAACTGTCTGGCGGCGAGCTGCAGCGTTTCTGTGTGGCGAGAGCCTTGATGAGCAGCGCTGATTTTCTGATCTGTGATGAGATCAGTACCATGCTCGATGTGATCACCCAGGCACAGATTTGGAATGTGGTCTGCAGTGAGGCAAAGAGGCGAAATATGGGGCTCGTGATCATCACACACAACCAGCATCTGGCGCAGCGGCTTTGCAGCCGGAGCTGCGATTGGGGGGGCGTTTGAAAAGAAATGCACAAGTC
>CAJUQZ010000013.1:40800-47908 GCA_910588755.1 uncultured Lachnospiraceae bacterium
GTTTAATTCCTATAGGATCCTAAGTATAATAATGCGCTTTTGCATGTTGCTTGTAAAGCTACAATTAGCAGTAAATGCTAAGTCCTGTGTGAACAGTAACTGCTTTCGTCTTTTTTGGGGTAAAAATAAGGCATCATATTGCACAAGATGGCCAATATATGGTAAAATATCGACAGCTATTTCCATATAGTGAGCGCAGGGATACGCAAGGAAGTTTGTACCTTTGCTGCATGTGCCCCGCGCGGCGACAGGGAAAGTCTTCCTGTCAGGTATTCGCAGTTTGACGGAGGGGTTATATGAGAGAGAACAAGGATCAAAAACAAAGTATCAGACATATTATTATCCGTTATGTGACGAGGCTGTCTATCATATTGGGGGTGTTGCTTGTCATTCTGATGATCGTGACTTCCCTGATTTCCACGTCGTCAGTGCTTCGTGAAAATTTGCAGGTAACAGTACGGATTGCAGCACAAAACATCAGTTCCAATATTCATCTGCTAGCGGACAGAATGGACAATATGGCGCAGAAGCCAGAGTGGGCTGATGCCGGGAAGTCCAGCGGGGACATGCAGCAGCTGATCGATCAGAGCAAGGAAAGGGTAGAGTTTGTGTGGATTGCTGGTTATGACACTGCTGGAAAGAAGTTGTACGGCGACAGTGATGCGCCGGATTCTATTGTTGGAAAGGTGTATTTTGACTATCTTGACGCGACGCAAAACCTGACAATCGGGAACCCGGAGTATGCGGACGGAATCTGGCAGATCTGTGTGGGAATCCCGATTTTGGATCGTGAGGGCCTGGTGGTATCGTATCTGATTGGGAGCTATAAGTATGACTTGCTCAACGATGTGTTGTCCAACATCAGTATCGGCGCCAGGGGAGTGGCGTATATTGTTGACCGTGAGGGAATGATCATTGCGGACAAAAATGTGTCGGATATGACAGCAAAAAGAAATCTGTATGAAATGTATCCATCTGCCGGGAACAGACGTATTTTTGACGCAATGTTAGATTTTGGGACGGATGTGGAGTCCATATTTTTAAGTGGTACGCCGCACTATGCTGCGTATTCCCCAGTCGCGGGAACAAACTGGACACTGGTTATCGCGGCACCCAAGACAGATTTTATGGGTACGCTCATGGGGTCGGTGGTTGTCAGTGTCCTTGTCATTGTGGCGCTGCAGGTCTATACGACAAAGCGCACGGTCCTGATTGCGGACCAGATCGCCGGTTCGCTGGCGCATGCAACGGACCGCCTGACATTGCTAGCAGCGGGGAATTTGAAGGACGATGTCATCTTTGCGGACAGCAACCAGGAAGCAGAGGTATTGACGACTGCACTGTCCCGCACGGTAGTCAGCCTGTCTGTATATATTGACAATATTACGACGTATCTGGGCCTCCTTTCCACAGGAGACTATTCCAGGGAAGTGGAGGGGAACTTCGATGGGGATTTTGCAGCGATACGCGACGCGATGCGTCTTATTACCGACTCGCTTAATGAGACGATGAGGCGCATTCATCAGGCATCTGAGGCCGTTCGGGAAAACTCCTTTGAGACGACAGCATATGCGAGAAAATTGTACGATGGCTCTATCGAACAGTCGGCAGCTCTGAAACGGCTGACGGGAAAGGTGGAGCTGATCACGGAAAAGACAAATGAGATTGACAGGAATGCGCAGCGTGTCAAGGAAAGCGCGGACAGGGCAAGGGCGCGTGTGGATGAAGGACAGCAGCAGATGGGGGATATGTTAGGGACGATGGACAGCATTCACCGCGACATGCAGGAGATAATCACAATCAGCCAGCTGATCGAGGACATCTCTTCACAGACAAGCCTGCTGTCACTCAATGCTTCCATCGAGGCCGCGCGTGCCGGGGAGGCAGGAAAAGGCTTTGCGGTGGTAGCGCAGGAGATCGGGCAGCTTGCACAGCAGACTGCGACCGCGCTGGAAAAAACGGGAGAAATTATCGGAAAAGCAAGTCGGTCCATCGATCAGGGGATGAAGACGGCACAGGACACGGCGGAGTCTTTCCGCAATGTCAATCAGGCGACCAATGAGTTTATGGAGATTTCTGATGACTTGATCCGGATTACATTGCAGCAGAAGGAAGCGATTGACATGGCATCGCAGGAGGTAGCGTCCGTCCTGTCCATCGCAGATACCAACCAGCAGTTTGCCAGGGAGACGGATGAGACAGCGGCAGTGTCCTTGCAGCAGGTAGAAGAGCTGGAACAGATCGTATCCCAGGTGAAATTAAAAAACAAAGTATTTTATGAAAAATAATACAGAAAAAGATTGGAAGGGCAGGTTGAACGAATTGAATCAAAGAAGATGGATCAGAATATTGGGGCTGTCCGCCGCTGTTGCTCTGATACTCGTGTTGGATGGCTGTGGTGCAGTCAATGGCCTTAGGGATGGATTCTACACCGCTGAGATGGCGGAATTTGATCACGGCTGGCAGGAATACCTGATCATACAGGTCAAAGGCGGGAAGATCGTATCCGCCGATTACAACGCCAAAAACGAGAGCGGTTTTATCAAGGCATGGGACAATACATATATGAAGAACATGCTTGCCGGAAAGGGAACATATCCAAATAAATATACTAGAACGTATGTTCGGCAATTGATTGATGGACAAAAGGACACGGCAGTTGATGTCGTCACAGGTGCGAGCCATTCGGGCCAGAATTTTGAGAAGCTTGTCACAGCAGTCTTAAAACAGGCTGCAGCCGGGGATTCCACGACTGCGGTTGTGGAGTAAATTGTCAAAAAATGGCGCCCTTTTTAGGGCAAAGTGTATATTATATAATTTTACAAATGTGCTTCTGCCCCCAGAATTATATCACGATGTTGGGGGCAGAAGTATATTTTCAAAAAAATGAATTGCGTAATCTCATCAAAAATAATCTTTGAAAATGCCTATTAAAAAATGTTTTCAATTTATATGTTATGCAGTTTCGCAACAACTATTCAGTGAATTGCTTTTCTATCTTCGGCATCATATGTTATGCAGTTTCGCAACAACTATTCAGTGAATTGCTTTTCTGCCCTCGGCATTATATCATTTAGTTAGGCTTTTCAGAACTGGAAGCTATTATAAAAACAATATGGTTTATCGTACCTATTCTGTGAGAAGTTATTATAAAAACAATACAGTTTAATGTGCCTATTCTGCGACTTATTATTAATCGAAGCGCCTGACGAACTGATATTGCCTTTCGGAGGCGTTTTTTAGTGGATCAGTTCAAATTTTTGTACCATTTTATTTAGAAGTTCAGCCTGGGTTGCAAGCTCCTCTGATGTGGCGGAGGTCTCCTGGGATGCCGCGGAGTTGTCCTGGATTCCGCGCGCGATCTCATCAATGCCAACACGGAGTTGCTCCATGTTTTCTGCCTGGACAGCGGCATTTGCAGCGGTCTTTTTAATCATCTCGTTCACGTGATCGACAGCGTTTACAGATTCTTTTAGTGAGTTCATAGCGTCTGTGGCGATCGCATTTCCCTTGCTGATTTCCTCCATAGATATCTCGATCAGGTCCCTTGTGGAACTTGCAGCCTTGGAGCTCTCTAGCGCGAGCTTTCCGATCTCGTCCGCCACGACGGCAAAGCCTTTTCCGGCCTCACCGGCACGTGCGGCCTCTATGGAAGCATTGAGGGACAGCAGGTTGGTCTGGTCCGCGATCTCCTCAATGGTTTGGATAATGCCTACAACCTGCTGTGAGGTCTGCCGGATCTCGTTCATGGCGTTCATCATCATGGTCATTTTTTCCTGATTCTGCTCAATCATTGCAGTGACTTTTTCCGTCTCCTTTGCAGATGCTTCCGCATCCTGATGGCTTTCTTCCACATGGTCTGCGACAGTGCTTGTCGTCGCTGCAAGCTGTTCTACGGATGCTGCCTGCAACTCGGAGCTTTCTGCGATCAGCTGAGAGGCGGACGCAAGTTCGGAGGAGCCTACGGTCACGCGCGCGGAGCTTGCATTGATGCCCTCCATGACTTCGTTCATCGAGGAGGAGATGTTGAGCAGGGCAACTCTAATTTTCTGGAACTCGCCGGCGTAATCATTTTTCAGGTGAATGCTCAGCCGCCCCTCTGCGATATGGGAGAGCACGTCGGCGGTTTCGTCTATGTACACGATATATTGCTTTAAGCGGTCAACCGTCTTTTTAATGGATTCGCCCAGCTCGCCGATCTCGTCCTCGGAATCGATCTTTAAATGCACATCCAAATTTCCGGCGGCGAGCTGCTGTGCCGTGTGGTTGAGCTCTAGTATCGGCTTGGTCAGGTTTGCGGCGCTCTTTCTGATACTGAGCGCAATGAGTACGATGCCAATGGCAAAGATTGCGACCAGCGCAATTACCATGATGATCAGCATAAAATAATACTCTGTCAGGGGCAGGTTGCTAAGGACAATATAGCCAGTCTCACCAGCGGGTGTGACGGAGCCATATTTTGCCACGCCGTCAGCAGTATAGCGCAAAAACACATTGCTGTTTGACATTACCGCGTCCACAACGTTCTGAGAGATGCTGCTTTCCGTGATGTTTTTCTGGATAAGGTCATTCTGAGGGTGGTACAGGAAAGTTCCGCTCCCGGACAGCAGCAAAATGTAACCGCCCTGCCCGATTTTGTATGTGCGCATGATGTCTGTCATATGCGCAAGGGAGATATCTATACCCACTGCGCCGATAGCAGCGCCGGCATCGTCATAAACGGGGGATACTGCACTCAATATCATTTTTCCGGTTGAGGAATCAACATACGGCTCTGTCAGAATCGTTTTGCGCAAATCAATGCATTTGTACCATTCGCGTGTTGTGACGTCCCAACCTTCCCCGGATGTATATCCGTCTGACTGTGTCAGGACGCTTGCGTCAAGGTCGGAAATCCATACGGACATCGTATTTTCGGGATCAGTGTTTGCAATGTTTACGAGATTTGTCTTGACAGTGTCCATCTTGTCTGCCTGCAGAATATCATCGCCGGCTCCCGTCTGCAGCATGACCTCCTTTATTTCAGGATTGACAGCAAGCTGTTCGACACTCCTGATATACTGTTCCAGAAACCCAGTCAGCTGCTCGGCAGCGGCGTTTGACTCTAGTGTCAGCTCGGTTTCCTTGGATGTCATGATTGTCCAGCCGACCATGACGATGGCGACGATGGCGACAATCAGGAATACGAGAATTACGCTTTTGCCAATCTGTTTCATGATTTCGTCCGCAATTCGTTTCCTTGGTTTGGTAGTTTGATTTTGTGTGCTCATGTAGACCCCCCCCTTTTTTTCGTATTTTTCATAACGGCAGGCCGCCGCCATGATTATCTTATTGAACACGTACTGGTTCTTTCTTATTGTATCGCTATTTCACGTTTAAGACAAGAAAAAATTTGTCCTGGAGCAGATGCGGAAATTGTTGATTTAATTAACTTTTCATGATACCATAATGAATATATCAGCAAATGCGACTCATACAAGGGAGGAGACAGGATGGACAAGAATAGTGTGCATTCCATGAAACAAGGGCTTTCTGACGAGAAAGTGATTGTTGTTGACTTTGGAGGTCAATATAATCAGCTTGTGGCAAGGCGTGTCAGGGAATGTAATGTGTATTGCGAAATTTATTCTTACAGGACGGATATCGAACAGATTAAGGCAATGAATCCCAAGGGAATTATCCTTACGGGCGGGCCAAACAGCTGTTACGAGGACAATTCACCGACATATCAAAGAGAACTGTTTGAGCTGGGCATTCCGGTGCTGGGGCTTTGTTATGGTGCACAGCTGATGATGCATGTGCTTGGCGGTAAGGTGGAAAAGGCGCCAGTGCGCGAGTATGGGAAAATACAGGTTGAGGTGGATCCGTCTTCCCCGCTGTTTTCTAATGTGTCAGAAACGACAGTTTGCTGGATGAGCCATAATGACTATATTTCCCAGGTGGCGCCCGGTTTTCTGGTTTGCGCGCACACGGCGGATTGTCCTGTCGCTGCGGCGGAATGTGCGGACAAGAAGTTATACGCAATCCAGTTTCATCCTGAGGTGCTGCACACGGTTGAAGGGACAAAAATGCTGCATAATTTTGTACGTGGGGTCTGCGGGTGTGCGGGAACCTGGCGTATGGAGTCTTTTGTGGAGGAATCAGTGAAACAAATCCGGGAAAAGGTCGGAGATGGCAAGGTGCTGCTTGCGGGCTGCTCTCACGGGCAATCGGCAGGCAGCTTACATGTGTTTTTGTGGATCACGGACTTCTGCGCAAAAACGAGGGTGATGAGGTTGAGGCGGTATTTGGCCCGGGCGGGGACTTTGACCTTAATTTTATCCGTGTCAATGCTCAGGAGCGGTATTACGCAAAGCTTGCTGGCGTGACAGAGCCAGAGCAGAAGCGCAAGATCATCGGGGAAGAGTTTATCCGTGTGTTTGAGGAAGAGGCAAAGAAAATTGGCGCGGTGGACTTTCTGGCGCAGGGAACGATTTATCCGGACGTGGTGGAGAGTGGTCTTGGCGGGGAGTCTGCCGTGATTAAGTCACATCACAATGTCGGTGGGCTGCCAGACTATGTGGATTTTAAGGAGATTATTGAGCCGCTGCGCGATTTATTTAAGGACGAGGTGCGCAAAGCAGGACTGGAGCTGGGACTTCCAGAGAAATTGGTGTTTCGCCAGCCGTTCCCAGGCCCAGGACTTGGGATTCGGATTATCGGGGAAGTGACTGCCGAGAAAGTACGAATTGTGCAGGACGCAGACGCAATTTACCGTGAGGAAATCGCAAAAGCCGGATTGGACCGCAGTATTGGTCAGTATTTTGCGGCGCTCACAAACATGCGCAGTGTCGGCGTCATGGGGGATGAGCGAACATATGATTATGCGGTGGCGCTGCGCGCTGTAAATACGGTTGATTTTATGACCGCAGAGTGCGCAGAGATACCATTTGCGGTGCTGCAGGGCGTTATGAACCGGGTGATCAATGAGGTGAAAGGGGTTAACCGGGTGGTGTATGATCTGACGAGTAAACCGCCGGGGACGATTGAGTTCGAGTGAGAGGGTAAATCCTCGCAAGTCTTGAAAAATCAGGACTTGCGGGGATTTTTAATTGGCGGTGGGTACGAT
>CAJUQZ010000013.1:47918-48048 GCA_910588755.1 uncultured Lachnospiraceae bacterium
GGGTAAGTGTCCATCCAGCGGTCATAATCCGTTTCGGCTTTAATCAGAGCTTCCCCTCGTTTTTTAGCATCTTTTATTTCATTGCATTTTTCTACATCTTCTAAAAATTTCTCGTAACGCTGGCACCATG
>CAJUQZ010000014.1 GCA_910588755.1 uncultured Lachnospiraceae bacterium
CCGGAATGCCAAATGCAATATTTGCGCGTATGGTATCATCCATCAAATAGATTGTCTGCGGTATATAACCGATACTTTGATGCCATGAAGACATCTCCCGTCGAATATCCGTTCCATCTACCGTCACGCTCCCCCCCTGCGGTTCAAGCAATCCCAAAATAATATCCACGACCGTTGTCTTGCCCGCCCCTGACGCGCCAATCAGCGCAACAGACTGGTTCTTTTTGACTGACAGACTGGCATGGTCTAGAATCAGTTTATCCGTCTCCGGATAATGAAAGGATATATCTTCCATTTTGACCGCTTCTCTTAGCTCGACCTGCCCTGAAATCGTTTCCTCCTTTCTCCGCCTTCTCATCAGCTCCTCAATCTCAATCAGATCCTGGTATACCGCATCGAGCGATGGCAGGTCAAACATAATACCACCGATCAGTCCGGTGATTCGGTTAAAGGATGGAAGCATACGAAAGGCCGCCACTGCAAACGCTGACAGGATGGGAACAAACTGCCGGATATCCGTATTCCCTAACTCTACCTTGACAATCACCGTCAACAGCAATCCACAGATACATAGCGACTCCATGAGCGGACGGGGGAAAAACTTCAACATGGACTGCTGTCTCTGCAATACCGCAAACTGGTCATAGTTGTCTGCGTAATTCTTTATAAAAAAATTTTCTTTATTGGAAACTTTTATTTCCTTTATGCCTGAAAAGGCCTGCAGAATCCATTTTGTAACCTGAACATTTACCTCCCTGTTGCGCTGTCCTTTGCGCACAAGCACCTTTCTGTAAATACCAGCAAACAGACTCCCCGCTATGATAATCAGCACAGCCACCATCATTGTAGTGGCAAAATCCACCGTCATCAGATAGACGATCAGGCAGATACATACACTTGATTCTGCCACAAGCTGCAGCGCATTGAGTACGGCTGTAAAGAATCCATTGACATCCGCAGTGACATTCCGCTGCAATTCAGCAACATTCTTGGAAACATGAAATAAATAATTCTGGTGCATATAACAATCCAGCATTTTGACAGCAAGCCGCTTCTGGTTTTCAAATACCAGCTTATACTGCAAATGGTACATAACCGTAATATATATGTTTTTAACAATATACACTATGATTAGCAGGATTGCCAGAAACACCAGCATCTGTGAAGCATCTGTAAATCCCATCAGATTCTTCAGCTTTACCAGATACCATTTATCATCAATACCTTCTGGGTTCATCGCCACATCGACAATCGGCATCATTCCCGAAACGCCCAGAAGCTCAATAAATGCCCCGCCCAAAATGATGACAAGCAAAATACACAAATGTATTTTCTGACGCTTTTCCAACACGTAATTTATCTTCTTTAACATACCTTATCCCGTCCGCCCTTTTCACTTCCTAATCCGGCAGATAAAATTTAATGATATCCGCGGATTCTCTTGGCATTTTTCTCCTGTATGCATCATAATCCTTCAACAGATGCCCAATGTCCCATACCTGATATCCTGCCCTGTGCAGATCATACACAAGAGGCTTTGCTGTTGACCCTAACGCCACACAGACTAACCTGTCCTTATCGATCCTTAGGGCTGCCTTTAATATTTTCTCATATTCAACATATGCTTCTGCTGATGGCCCGTACTGATATTCCACTGATCTGCACACATCTAGCAACTTGAACTGCAATCTGTCAGGAACTCCCTCTCCGCAGATCAACGTCACATCCCTATCTGCAAAAAGCTTTGCCACCCTCTCAAAATGCTCCTCAAAACCATAATCCCTATACAGATGATACGCCTGTGTGAAACCAGAATCGATATAGTTCCGGTCCCTTCTGCAATGCTTGAACAGAAAGCGCCTCTGCTCCGCCACTGACAGAGATTTTATCTCCATGTAAGGTGTCAGCTTCTGCTCTGGATAGATATAATAATGTGGAATCCCTACCAGCAGTTCCTCGTCCTTTGCGTGTAGAACCTTTGTGAGATGTCTTGTCAGCTTCTCATCCGCCTTCTGGGAGGGTACAGTTTTACCCTGCATCAAAAGAATCTCGTTTTCGCCAAACCTTACAAAACTCTTGTTCGTATTCTGAAGGTGTCGCAGTGTTTCCTCTGTATCTAGAATCTGCAGCTTATTTCTGAAACATCCATACCGATACATACGGCGCTCTATATAGTTACTGCACTTTGACAGAAACCTTGTCGCCATGCTGATGCGATTTTTCCACTTTCTCTGTCTGAGCTGCCGCGCCGAATATCCTTTTCTCGCCTTTTGCAGTATAAAATATTCTGCATCGACATGCACTGTCTTGTTCTTCATCTGTGATATCTTTTCGATATCCAGGGAATTCCCTTCATCATTATACAATTTATCTAAAGAATAGATATCTGTCATCATACTGTCATCATATCCGTTCTGATACGATTCCTGTACCCGGTTAACCGTTATGACGACCGCGCAGCCGCGTTTTTCATTGCATGCGAGATATTTTCTGTCAATCCTGTCATTCCTGTTGTTGACATCAATTATCGCCTCAAAGTAATTCGGGTTCCTGATTGCCTGGTTCTCCCCGCACAGCAGCCGCCTCACATCCTCCCTTCTGTAAACAGTACAGTCTAGTTCCCAGGGATAATTGTAATGCTGCTCCTGGGCCTTGGCCCAGTTCCACTTCATAATGCCATCCCTGCAGACCACATCTGTAGGATATGGTGCTATATTTTTGCCCAGCCGCATGCTAAACCCAAATACATCCTCCGCAGTATCCAGATAGTCGGCAGCCTTCTGCAGGCTGAACTCTGCCGTAAAGACAACATCGTCGCAGCCAAACATGATATACTGGTCCGCATCGTCAACAAGCCTTCTTAAGTCCTCCTCAAACCGGTTCTCCACACGCCAGTTCACCCTGGGAAAACTTCTTTCTACCCTGTCGTAGCGGATTCCCTCCGTCTCGCAGCACAAAACAGTGATTTTTTCCTGTATCACATCCGAAAATCTTATCAGGCTTTCCAGATATGCGTGAAGCTGCATCGGCCGCCCCTTGGAAAATACGATAACTGACACATTCCTATCCATATTCTTCTCCTTTATATTCCTTAGTCTGGTCTATAAAATGCAGTAATGCTGTCCGAATCCTTTGCCGTCTTTTTGCAATAGGCATCATAATCCTTAAGAAAATGCCCCAGGTCCCACACCTGATATCCTTGTCTGTACAGATCATATGTCAAGGGCTTTGCAGTTGGCCCTAAAACGATGCATACCAGCCTGTCTTTTGGTATTGTCAATGCCTGTGCTAAAATCCCGTCATACTCCGAAAATGCGTTCTTGCTTGGTGCATCCATATACTCCAGCTCCTCGCACTGCTCAAGCAAATTATATTTTATATTTTTAAAAATTCCACGCCCGCATATCAATGTTACCCTTCTACCACAAAACAATCTCTTAACCCTGTCAAAATACTGTTCAAAATCATAACATTCATAGCTTTGATATATTTGTGTGATCGTCGTGTCTAGATAAACTTGTGTTGGACTACAGTACTTCAGGAAAAATCTGCGCTGGCGTTTCATCGCACAATTAAATCCCTCCAAAACCTTCGTCATTCCCTGGTCATAATGAAAATAACAGTGTGGAATCGCAGCCATAATACCTGGTTCCTGCACTGTAAGCATTTCCAGAAGCCTCTGGGCCAGCCGACTGTCCGCCTCCTGAAACGCGATGCCTTCCCCCATCATAATTGCCAGTTCGCCATCCCCATACCGGTAAAAGCTAATAGAATGTTCCTCTATATATGCCAGAGACTCTTCAGAATTTAGTATTTTCAATTTGTCTGCAAACATACCCTTTTTATATTTCATCGACTCGATCTCCCGGTCAAGCCTTTTGGGAATATGTTTTATTTTTTTTAATATATTGTTCATTTTCTGTTACCTGCCATCACAATCTTTATCCAGCTTCTCGACTGTTTTACAGCCTCCCATCCCAAGCCTGCACCAATCATGTACCACAACCTCTCCCTGAAAAAAAGCCTAGCCTCCGTCTGTTTGAGCAAATCCATCTTAGAGCCTGTGATAGAGCCTGAGGAAATGCGGTATCCGATCAGTTCCTGATCTATAAATCCAAACGAATATCCCTTGTGCATAAGCTTGAGGTTCAGGGGATAATCCTCCATCCACCGGTATGCCTCGTCAAACCCTTTCAGTCTGTGCAGCACCTCCACCGGATAAAATGATGCCGCAGGAGCGACAATCCAGTTTTGTACTAATAGTTCACCGTACTGTTCCTTCCTGTCGAGCCTGGCATATTCATAACATCTGTTGCAATATTGCTGTACTGACGCCAGATCACACGCCCCATCAGAAAACAGCTTCACTCTAGATATTGGTATAACATCTGTATTGCTTTCACAGTAATCTACATATTGCTGTATTGCGTCAGGCATCATGTAATCATCCGCGGCCACAAATTCAATATACACGCCTGCTGCTGCCTTCAATGCACGGTTATTGCTTCCGGCAATTCCCGTATTACTCCTGGTTGTCACAAGCTTCATAGCATACAGCGCACCCTGATTCTCCTTGATCCATTCTGAAGCCACTTCCAAGGTATTGTCCGTTGACAGATCGTCGGATATAATCAATTCAATACATGGATAGGTCTGCGCCTTTATGCTCTCAAGTGTATACACGATCGTGTCCGAAGAGTTATAGGCCTGCACGACCACACTCACCATTTTAACCTCTGCCCCCATCTATCTCCTCACAATCTCTAGATATTTGTCGTAATCCCTGATATATTCCTCCGGATCATAATGTTCGCTCGCAAGCACCAACAGAACAGAATCCTCCGAAAAATCATACATATCCTTCCAGATCATTCTTGGAAGATATATTCCAATATGGGGCCTGTCAAGATGATACACCATCTGATTGGTGCCGTCATCCACTTTTACCCTGGAGGTTCCCGCCACATTGATCAGCACAAACTCAGAATGATAATTCGCGTGTCTTCCACGGATCACGTCCCTATCCGAACCATAAATATAAAACACTCTCTTAATATCAAACGGAATATCCTGATTCCCCTCTACTATGACAAGGCGGCCTCTCTCATCCCCATTCTGTGGGAACTCAATTAATCTGCACTTTTCTATCATGTACTATCCTCCAATCTTATAAGTGTCAATATTAAATCTGCGTCTATATACCATCCTGCTCCAACGCCTCCTGCAAAGTCTCCCTCACAGCACGTGCTTCCACCTGCCCCACATATTCTTTGCACCAACCGCAATGCAGCACAACATCGTACAAAGTGACCAATCATTCAGATTTTCTATAGTAGAAAAATCATTGTACAAATACAATCCGTCAATAGAGGCTTCCCTCTCAGTCTCATTTTCGGACAGCACTTTTTCCGTATGTATTGTACTGTCTATATAATACAGGCTGTTACCCCATATAAGCCCTAATGCCACCACTACAATAACAGGCCTGCTGACATACTCCTTCAAAACAGATAACATGATTATAAATATCATTGTCAGAAACAAATACGCCGGTGAAAGAAGCCGAAATAAAAATTGGATTGATGACACAAGCCTGTTCAGGTTGGGAAAACGATATAGTACACCCCACTACAGACCTAATACATAAAATGCACCTGCCAGCATACAAATATACTTCTCATCCACACGAAACATATTTTTAAATGAAATATACGCAATAACAAAAGTCGCTGCGTTTATTAGAAAAACGAAAAGCTTATAGGTGTCCATCAATGAAAAACCAAACAGCCTTAAAACTGCCGGAATATATATAAACAATTGTGGATACATGATTCCAGACGCATATCCATACCCGTTGACCGGGTTAATCCTTCCCATAAAATCCCCATTAGAAAGCGAAATTGCCAAACCTTCAATTCTCCCTAAATGAAATCCAATATCATGACCCCACAGCAAAAAATTATTCATAAACGGCATGTATGCGATAAATAAAATGAATATTGAAATGGCAATTATATTTTTATTCTCTTTGATGTATTTCATCTTGCTCACCGACCTTTTCCCTGATTTTGACATCCATATTTCAGGTACTCAAAATTATACTGCCGCATGATTTAACGCCACTACCCATATATTTAGCAGGATCCAGCCAAATGCCATTCCAATTCTCACCCAATACCAACCTTTGATATAAGCTTCCCCAGCTTCTCTGTCTGGCACATTTTCATCTTTTCCTAATGGATAAGTAATCCATGCTATCCCTATTACGCAGGCTGCAAGCATAGCCGCAGCTACACCACTATAAGTGTTCAATCCCCTCAATTTCAAAAAATCAGCTATATAACTATGCCCCCTCCCCGTATAACCCGGAATTAATTGAAACAACAAAAAATCAAACGTGTCAAAAGAGCCAAATATCCAGCATATTTCCAGTATGAATATATATACAAATGCTGCAGAGAATATTGTTTCCAACGGAAATAATATATTGTACCTTGACACATTTTCAAATATCAACAGCATTTCAAATGGTATCAGTAATACAATCCAATACGGTGTAACCATTCCCAGCGAAAATAAGATTGAAAATCCAACAAACGGTATCCATACTGCCAGTTTTTTCTGCTCCTCGCTTTTTTTCACATAACACCATATGCAAAACAGGAAAAAAGCACAGAGTGCAAGCGAGACAGGCACCTCAAAGACATTGATTTTAGATTCAAGCAACGATTCCCAATTTTGCTGCAATTGATTGTTTTGCTGCACTTCCGCCATCACATCAATTCCCATGTAAGTTTCTATGCGATAACCTACACTCTTCATTCCTCTATCTACAATACACATTGCACAGCCGACCAGTAAATCGCGCGCAATATACAAATACCGCTTCTCCTTCAGCAATACCAGTGGAATAAAGATAAACAGAGGCATATATTTTCCTGGAATGGCAAGCATAAAACAGATTAAAAATTTTAAATGCTCATCATCTATGTAATATTCTATACCTTTCAATATAAAGAATAAGTACACAATATCAATCTGCGCCACATGCACTACAGGTAGCAGAACCATCAATGAACTTAAGAAAAATAATTTCATCCACTGAATTTTCTTTTCTGAAATTTTTCCGGTTTTGACTGCAATGTTCCCAATCTGCCCTGTACATAGCACTAAAAAAATCAGCATAAATAATTTATACCAGAGCCTTGCGCCAATACTTGTCACAGAGATAATCCCGAATTCAGCCAAAACAAAAACCGGCAATGCCCAAATAGCGCATGCGGCCTGCAATATCACTCCATATGGTATCGCCGACCATCCATTCAGCAGATAATACCATTTACCGCTTGCGATTCTATGCATATTATTAATTGCCTGGACAAACATTGTCTGATTGTCATAATAATACATTGTGAAAAAGCAAAATACCATAATTGCAAACAAAAATAATTTTTCCAGAAATAAATTCTTATTTATCTTCAAAAACATCCGTTTCCCCCCTATTATCTATTCTGTTCACATAATACTCTATGTTTATTCACATCACTGAACCTCATACGTATCCTCTGTGATTCGAATAAACGTTCGTATACTGATTCGTTTACCACCTTCCGCTGGATATACCTCCACCGTAAAGCAATCATCTCCAGCCTCCTCTAAAGGTTCCAAACATTCAACTCTGCCATACGCTTCAATATTGCCGACAAGCTCCTTCATTTCACTGTCACGATAAATATAATTACTATCAGAAGCATATATTTTCGTAAGATAATCCCGATCACTCAGCTGTAACAGATACGACCACGCATTCTTCTGTCCATTCAGCCATTCTTGTTTCATCTCCCTGTACGCATCATAATCCTGATACCAAAAATCATACGCCGGGTCCTCCCTGTGGTCCTCCACATCGTAATTGGTGCTGATATATTTTCCGAGATAGTCTGTCAGCTTCCTTGCCCCAGAAGCATTGAGATGATGTCCTTCGTCTGCACAGTCTGTCGCATAATTGATCTTAAGATCTTCATATACAAAGTTCAGATACGGGATACCATTCTTCTGTGCCGCCACATAACCCCAGTTTGCCACCATTTGATCCCCCTCTGGCATTGTGTATGGCACATACATGAGGATAATGTCAATATCCTGTTCTTTGCACAGGTCAATGATCTTTTGCAGGTACTGCTTATTTAACCGCTCTGTCGGGTCGTACTCCTCCTTCGGAATCAATACCGGTGGCACATTGACTGTCACCTCATCCCGCAGCTCCGCTCCTTTTTCCACGCCGCGTGAAGGCTTTAAGTCCTCTCTCCCAATCTCCTCCCATCTGCTATGATATAAAGACAGGTTAAACAAATATTCCATACGCTTGTCAGGTTCGAGCAGGTCGCGCACCATCTCGATTTTTAATGGAGAGAACGGGACTTCGTCTAGAAAATTGTGAAGGTATTGTTCGTTTACCTTACCATCGCCATCGACCGCGTACAGGTCAATCACCACAACCTTTGGTTTTGTGTGTTGAAGCGCATTCCTTAGCTGCCAATAATTGGTACAGATATTTTCAGAGTGGTTTGCCATATTGTAGGACACAATCCCATAATCCCGCCACAACTCCATCGGATACACCGCATTGAGCACGTGGCTGGTTCCCAGAAACAAAACGTCAAAATCCTGCTCCTGATGGTAAAAGTCATAATATTTCGTATAGCTGTATTTACGCTCGAACAGACGCTGCGTCGCTCCTAAAACAGCTGCCAGAAGCACACAGAAACATACTGTAGCCGTCAGCCGCCTTAACCATACTGGTATCTTCCTAAACATCAAAACCGCTCCTAAAACTGAAAATAAATAAAACTTGAGGCATCATAATTTCCTCCCCATATGCCAAATATGAGGATAAACCAAAAGGCGGCGATGTAGCACAGCCACCTGCACCACAATTCCTGTGCCATGATTACCTCCCTGACTTTGATCCCTTTGTATTTCATAAAATCGGCAGCGAGAAGCACAAGAACGCTAAAAGTAAGTACCTTTATATTTTTTGCATTAAGCCCCAGCTCATAGAGACCGCCACTTAACAGACTGCCAAGATTCCCAAAATGAAGCATGCTCTTTATCATGGCGATGGCCGCCCCGATATTCTCTGCCCGGAAAAAGATCCATGCAAAATCCACCAGGCCAAATGTAATGATACCGCTCACAAGCTTATGGCCGATACTATGCGGATCTAATTCCAATGCCTCATTGATTTTGTCCCTCATTGGCCTGGTCACGCTGCCAATCACCTGGTAGATCCCGTGAATCAGCCCCCACACAACATATGTTCCCGCAGCGCCGTGCCACAGGCCGCTGACCAGAAAGACAATCATAAGATTCCGGTATTTTATAAGCGTCCCTTTCCTGTTGCCCCCCAGGGGAATGTATAAATAATCCCGAAACCAGCTCGAGAGGGAGATATGCCATCTGCGCCAGAACTCGCCAATGCTGAGCGAAAAGTACGGACAGTCAAAATTTTCCATCAGCTGAAAGCCCAGTACCTTCGCAGCACCTATGGCAATCGTGGAGTATCCCGCAAAGTCACAATAGATCTGCAGCGCAAACAATACAGAAGCCACAATGATATAAGCGCCCCCGTACTGCGTGTAGTCCCCATAAACCGTGTTGACCACAATCGCCACCCTGTCCGCCACCACAAGCTTCAGAAAATACCCCCACAGCATAATGAGCAGTCCTTCCCTCATCTTGTCATAGTCAAACCGATGCGTTTGGTTCACCTGGCGCAACAGGTTTTTGGAGCGCTCGATGGGTCCTGCCACAAGCTGCGGAAAGAAGGAGACAAACAGCGCGTATCTGAAAAAATTCTGCTCCGCCTGGACGTCCTTCCTATAGACATCCATCGTATAGCTCAAAGCCTGAAATGTATAGAAGGAGATTCCCACTGGCAGCAGCACATTCAGCTGCGGCTTGGGGACAGACAAGCCAATCTGCATCAGTGCGAGGT
This sequence comes from uncultured Lachnospiraceae bacterium, assembly GCA_910588755.1. Taxonomy (GTDB): domain Bacteria; phylum Bacillota; class Clostridia; order Lachnospirales; family Lachnospiraceae; genus COE1. Next base: position 9,998 of record CAJUQZ010000014.1, read on the forward strand.
TTAAGGAGTCAACCGCAAAATCAAAGTACTTAAAAAAGAACAGCACACCGATATTCAGCACAAAACTGACAGCAACCGCCGCTTTTCTCGCCCGGGCTGTCTGTACCTTCTCCAGCGCAATTCCGCTAAGATACGTCACCGCTGTCGAAAACAGCAGAAGCAGTACATACCTTGCGTCCCAATTCATATAAAAATAATAGCTTGCCACAAGCAGCCAGATATACTGTACTTTCTTTGGCAGTAAAAAATGTACCAAAACCACTATCGGAAAAAATAGAAAAAAACTATATGAGTTAAAAACCATTGTTTTGCTCCTGATGTTTTATAATCAACTGCCTATATCTTCTCTGGAATACTGTTGCACAATGTCTAATATCTTTGCCGCAGACCCGGCCCACATGAAGGAGTCCTCGACACGATCGTGCGCCTGCCGCCCTACCGCGCCCTTATCAGCGGTTTTCAGCCGCTCCGCAAGGATTTCCTCCGTATCACAAAGATATCCTGTCTGTCCGTCTTTTATGATAATATCAGGTCCTGGCGCCCTGAGTGCCACCACACTGCACTCATAGTACATCGCCTCTAAAATTGCCATGCCAAAAATCTCTGTCGCGCAATAATTCACATAACAGTCCGCGATCCTGTACAGCTCCCACATCTGTTCATTTGGAACCTGCTTCACAATTTTTACAGCTCCCTGCAGTGCACATTCTTCAACCTTTGCTTCTACCGCATCTGACAGCTCGCCTTGGCCAACCATCAGAAAACGATATTGTTTATCCTGCAGATAAAGTTTCTGAAACAACTCCACCAGTCGGACAGGATTTTTTTCTGCCCGCATTCTCCCAACATACAGTATCAGTTTGTTCTGCGGACTATAATTCCATTTTTCCCTTAACTCGTTGATATCATACTGTGCATAATCCTCTTTCAACAGTGTCCCGTCAAGCCCTACATGTACGACGTAGACTGCCTTAGCACCTTTTTCCCGCAGATAGGCCGCAAGCTCTGCCCCCTTTACAATCGTCGGTATCTTTTTATAGTATTTTACATTATTGCAGAGTAAATCAACCACAGCCCTTTTCCACGCCGACACATTGTTACTGTGCGCCACGCCAATGTATGGCATACACAAAATATGGTTTCTGCCGCACCATTTCAGAAAGCTCCCCAGCGCAATATAATTGTCGGAAGCTGTGATATAGCAGTCCTTGTCCCTGTCAAGCCTATCATAATCAGGAAGCGCATGCTTTCCGATATGGCGGCATTTTAGATACACAATATCAACACCAGACTTCTGAAGATGTTCCGCCTCCTTGTCCAGATCTGGTATCAGGTGATATACCGTCACCGCATGCCCCCTGGCTGCAAACGCCTTGGCCATGCCCTCCGCCTGGGAGTTATAGTACTGACTTAGACTCTTGTGCTCTGTATTTAATGAGATTACTGCCAGTTTCATAAGCCCCCTCCTGCAATCATATCTAATGCGTTAACTCGTACAGATGACTCTTTACCACTATAAACCAATATTTCCCTCTTGACACATACCCATGCCGAAGCCGCACCAACGCATTCTCACGAACGCCAATTTGACTACTTGACATACCACCGAGTGCAAAATTAGATAACACACGGTATATTGGTGTAAAAACCACCTCACCACTCTTGAAATACCGAAGCATCAAGTCATAATCCGCCGCTGAGCGGTACTTTGTGTCAAACACCCCGAATTTTTCATAGGTATCTTTTGTGACAAAGCAGGTCGGGTGTGTGATCATCTGCTGCGGCAGAAAATTATGGTGATAGATGACAACTGCTTTTTCTTTTCCGTCAAGATATGTCCGCTGCATACCATAGAGAACTTCATAACGATTGTTGCCATGATGTTTTACCGCCTGTTCCACGGTATCTTTCTCATAGCTGTCATCACTGTTCACAATACCGATTAGCTCCCCTTTTGCAAGCCGAATTCCCTTGTTCATGGCATCATAAATCCCGTTATCCTTCTCCGAGATCACTGTCAGCGCCTTTGGCAGCCTGCTGCGATGCCTCTCAATCAGATCGAGTGTATTATCTGTAGAACCACCATCGACAATAATATATTCTATATTTCTATATGTCTGGTTCTCGATACACGCCAATGTCTTCTCGATCGTCTTTGCACTGTTAAAACAGGGCGTGAGGACTGTGACCAGCATTTCTGACATCTTTCTTCTCCTTTATACAAAGCCTCAGAGGCAATATTCTTCTGTCATGCAGTCTGCATTCCCTGCATCACAATCCACAGGCAGCCAGATATGCTATGTCTCTTTCGCCCTGATTATCTGTGTCAATATATTTTTCATTTTTTTCGTATACTCTTCCAAAACAAAAATCTTATTTGCATACTCATAGATTTTATTGCTCTGTTCGATTCTAGACGTGTCATTCATGTCTGCTAATTCACAAAGCTTCTGATCTATTTGTGAAATGCAAAAGCCCTCAAAATATTCACAGTATGCCTCTAGCTCATCCATACCAGTTCCATGCATCGTGACAGGAATCAGGCCATGACGCATACATGTCAAAAGAGCTGTTGACATTCCCTCGGAACAGGAGGGCAGCAGGACAAACGAACATATCCTGACAAGCTCCAGATACTTTTCTGAATCCACATTGACAAATCCACAGTCAAACACATTTTCCGGCAATTTCATCCCTATGCTTCTGCACTCCTGCGCAATTCCACTGCCGCACAGATACAATGTCCATTCAGGATGCTTCGCAAACACCTCAAGCAGCAAGTCGTTGCCCTTGTGCACAAATCCTTTTGTACCAAATACCAAGAAATTGGTACTTTTTCGTTCGCGTTGTATATTGTTGTCGTATTTCTCATTTTTAAAAGCGCTTGGATATACCCGATATACGATATTGCCAGTAAAATAATTTGTCTCTCCAAGGCAGATGATGGCATCGGCTAACTCCTCATCCCCCTCTGCATAAAACTTTCCTGTTCTGGCAAAGCCAATTTTTCTTTTCGTTCTCTCAAAAAAGTATGTGATTCTTTCCTGTTCATTTTTATACGATATGGCATATGGATTTTCTGTCATATAAATGATTGTATATGCTTTAGGATTTCTTTTCTTTGCGAGTCTGAACATATCCCCAAAACCAAGAATATAATCATAATAATCCGATGGCATTTCCAGTGCGGCATCTGGATTATTGCATCCGCATACATCGATACAAAAATCCATTTCAATTAAGACCCTGATCATTTGTATCATTTCCTGCAGATTTGTGTGCACCTTAGCATTGCGCATAGAATACGCTGTTCTGTTATAATCCATGTAACTTAGCAAAATCTTTGGCTGATCCTTCAGACAGTTCTGATTAATTCCCAGAACAATGTTTTCACTGCGTCTTGGATCGATTTTACGAAGCTGGATATTTACCTTCCTGCAGGCTTTTTTCATCCATTCATTCACAACCCCCAAAATGATGCCTCCCTGTCACTTTTTATATAACATCTCGGTAAACTCCCTCCAGTTTTTCTGCAATTGCATTCGTACTATATTTATTTAGGACAGTTTCCCTAACTGTATCAAAAGCGTAATTATTTTGTTTTAAATACATCTTTGTCAACGCGTTTTGAAGGCTTTGAATATCACCAGGCGGTATCAGTATACCATTCTGTTCGGTCACAAAATCATCTGGTCCCCCGTTCGCCGCCGCTATGACCGGCTTTCCACATGCCATCGCTTCTATATAGACAACCCCAAAGGTTTCATAACGGCTGGGAAGCACAAACACATCGCATGCCTGCATCTGTTCCACAACCTGTTTGCGACTCAGCTGTCCCACAAACTCAACCGTTTGTTCGATGCCATTCTTTCTACACCATTCTACCACTTTTTGCCTGGCATGTCCACCGCCGCCTATGACCAACTTCGCGTTGGCATCTTTCCCTGAAAATGCCTGCCATGCCTCTAATAAAATGTCCATGCCCTTTTTCATCAACTGATCCTGGGTATTCATATAGCATATGGTCAGGAAACGCGTTTCATTGCCGTTGCGCGCACTGTTCCCACAGGGCTTAAACTGTTCAAAATCAACGACATTTCCAATGACCTCAATGTCATCTGTCCCCCTGTACTCTGATATGAGCCTTGCAAACGCATGACTGACGCAGATCACCTTGGCCGCGTGCTCAAACGCCTGCCTGATATATACTTCATTTGCTTTGCTGATCTGATCCTTGTGCAGTTCAAACAGAGTCGCATGCTCTGTGATAACATACGGGATGCCTGTCTCTTCTGACAACCGCATTGCGGCATACCCTGCCCACACGCAACAATGTGCATGAATCACATCAATGTGCTCATGCTCAAGACCATATTTCCCATATAATTGTTGTATTCCTTTGGCAAATGCTTCCCTATGCCCCTCCATGCCATGCTTTAAAGGGCAAAATAGTTTCATGCGATGTACGATAATACCTTCGCACTCCTCCGATAATTCCTCTGTATATAATACATATTCAGCAATACATTTTACTGAATAGGTATCCGTATATAATATTGTCACCTGGTGGCCAGCCCGCCTCAGCGCCAGCGCCTGGTCCCAGAAAAAGCTCCCATTTGTCGGTCTTTTCTTCGTTCTAAAGAAAGCAGGTATGATCAATATATTCACTTTTTTCGTCCCTTCTGACCAAAATCTTCCACGTCAGCACCTATCTCCTGACCTGCCAAAAATATCCCTCATATGCATCCGCTTTCTCAAACGGTTGATACCAGTAATACCCCATCAGCACCAGCAGATAATTTCTCATGATATAGACGGAAATAAAATGTGCCTCCATCAGGTTATAAACCGAAAAAGATACCAGCATCGCAAACAGGACAATATCCTTTTGCCTGTAGCTTTGATACAGTAAATACACGTTCATCGCGACATAAAGGATTCCCGGAATGACTCCATACCAGTAAAACAACCTGACAAATCCCGCATCGAAATACGCTGTGTTCTCCGGCGCCGCAAACAGCTTCCAGTTCTCAAGCCTTGCGGCCTCAACCGCATAGCAGCTCTGGTATCTGCCATTTAAGAGCTTATCCAGCTTGTACATCAGGCTGTCCGGCGCAAGGGCCATATTTCCGACATGAGAACCGATCACTGCAAACAGGACGCAGCCTAGCACAATCATAGCCCCTATGATATAGATACCCCTATTTTCCCTGCATTTTTTACTGTACCACAGAACAAAACTCAGCGCAACAAAGAATGCCCATATAATAACACCCGTTCTTGAATCTGTGAGAAAATATACGATGAAATCCAATACCATAAACAGTGCAAAGTGATACCATTTCAACCGCTCCGCATAACTGTAAACCCCCAGTACTACCAGCATCCAGAGCATACAGTGCAGTGCATTTGGATGTCCCATCCCAAGCACATACCTTGTCTCGGGGCTCTGGGCGCCCCTGCCAAAATCCGCTGTAAGCGATACCGCCCCGTACAGGCCTGTCATCGAGAGTGCTATCAGCGCTGTGCAGCCTGCCAATGTGACCCAGAAAGTCACCTTCATGACCTTTTTTATATCCATGCCCTTGCACGCTGCGATAAAAGCGATGACTCTCACCGTCTCATCCCGCTCATTGACCAGATAAGACACGAACATCATGCCGCCAAACAGTAAGATGCACAGCCATTCCTTCACCGAATATTTTGTCAGCGCGATTTTGATACAAAACAGCAGAAAGGTCAGCCGAAACAGCCAGCTCTCCAGCGGGTTTGTATATGCGCTCTTGTCAATCACCACAATCAATAATTCTATTACCAGCCCTAGCCAGAAACAGGCCTCACCAATCCTCTTCTGCCAACCGTCACTCATTCAAATCCTCCATAAAAGGCCTTTTATCTATTATCCCTTTTTGCATAACCGGCTCTGCAAAAAGCACTGCACACTAGCCTTCTTCCCTGCCAGCCACTTGCGCACCCATACCTCCCTGCTGATGCCAAGCGCTTTTGCCTCCTGATAGCCAGTATGATACGGAATGATAAAATTTTCTGCAAAATAGTCCCTGCACGCCGCGCTTTCCCGCAGCCGGTATTTTGTGTACATATACCTGTAGTCGTTATAAATACGCATATCCCGCTCCGAAAAGCTCTCCGTATACTGGTTTTCATGCACGCCGATTGACACTAGCGGCCTGGTTGTATATGCAAAGACCGGGCTTCCTGCAAACAATTCAAAATAGAGAAACATATCTGACGCCCAGTTGCTCTCCTCGTCGAAGAACGTCAGTTTGCCTCCTCTGCGGTAGATCACTGCGCTCGGCGCGCCAATCTGGTTGCCGAGAAAAAGATTCCTGTAATCCTGTCCTAGCCTGTCTATAAAATCCTGATCCGCATGGCGGTCATAATATCCGCCCTGGTGCTGCGCGGACACATGATGCATGGCGCTGATGTCCTGTCCGTCTAGCATCACCTGCCTGCTGCCGGAAAACGCAAGCACCGCAGCCGGGTTTTCGTCAAGAAGTGCCACAAAGGTCCCAAGGGCTGTACTGTCCGTAAACCAGTCATCGCTGAACATAATCTTAATGTACGCGCCCGCTGCCATCTTAATTGCCGCATTCCAGTTAAAAATATGCCCATATGGCTTCGCGTTGTGCCGGTAGTTTACGCTTGGATAGTCCGTTTTGATGAGCCTCTCTGTCCTGTCATCTGTCGAATCATCGGATACATTGACCTCATAGTCAGTGTAGTCCTGGCTGTATATGGACTTCAGCAGGCGTTCTACCTCCTGCGCGTTATTGTAACAGGGAATGCATATTGAAACCTTTGCCCCCATATTTCTATTCATTTCCTTTCCGTATAACCTGACTAAACCTGGAACGTCAGCAGTTCCCTGCTCATGATTTCCCAAGCAGCTTTCTAACCAGTTCCCTATTCATGATTCCCTGGGCTGCATTCTGACCAGATCCCTGCCTATGATTTCCCCAGAAGCTTTCTGCCTGCGCGCTTCACCATAACAGCGGTTTTGTAACACATGTTTTTCACTGCCATTTTTGCTCTGCGCAGCGCCTTTTGAGGTTTCTTCTCCTCGTGCATGATCAGAAAATCCAGCTCCTTCTGATGCTCCCTGATATACTTCGGATAACTGTCATCAATCTCGCAGCGGACAAACACTGCATTTCTGCCAAAGATATCCTTGCCTTCCCTGATCTGGTCGGTCACATTCGATAACACATGTCTCGAATTGTACTCCTGATGCGCTGCCGACACCACCTTCTCCTGCACACGCTTTCGGATATCCTTCTCGCCGTGCCCGCCCATGTAGCCAAAATGCCAGCCGCCGTCGTCCACCCGAATTCCTATTTCCTTGCGCTCCGGGAAACGAAGCTCCCCGAGAAGCAGGTTCTGTTCCCTCAAAAGTTTGTAGCAAAGCATCTTTGAGCCAATCCATTTTTTGCGCTGCACGCCCTCAAACTCGCCCGCATAGGATAACAGGCTGCCAGAGACTTCCTCCATATTGAGGTAGCAGTAAAACAGCCGCTGCGCAAAATGATAGATCCTGTCCTTCTGGAAATCCTGTAAGATCTCTTTTATCTTATCGGGATTGGGTATCTCGTCAAGGTCGCTGAATATCACGATATCCTCGTCTGTACAGTCCTTGAGTCCTCTGGTCACTGCATTTTTCTGGAAGGTATCCCGCTCATGGGTTCCCCAGTCAGCCCCTTTGGGCGTATCATCCACGACAACATGAATAATCTTGTCCTGAAATTCGGCAAACAGTTCCTTGTTCTCCTCGTAGTACAACGGCTTTTTTAGCCCCGAAAAGGTCTCTGTCGCCTCACTGATCACAAACCTGTCCACCACAGAGTTTAATACATTTAACCTTATCTTTAATATATCCAATTCGTTAAAAAACTGAAAGCAGTCGTAAACCATCTGTTTACAGTCTCCTTCCTATACTTCTGATGATCTTTTTGATCCTTTTGGGAACTGGTTCCTTGATAAAATTCGGATACTGCGCATTGGTCCCCTCCCACTTGTGAAACGCAAACGGTGTGATCCCCTGCACCTCCGGTATCATCTTCTCATGGCTGTAGTATTTTGCCACCTCGAGCGGCGCGATCCGCATGCCCTCCGCCTCTAACAGATGACGTATCTTGCAGCAGATAAAGCCGTCCTCATAATACCACATCTTTCCATACGCATACTCGCCCTCCCACGGTATCCCCGCTTTCTTCGGAAAATCCATCAGGCGTTTGCTGCGGATGCCTGCGCTGTTTCCCACACGGCAGATCTTTCCATCCCTGTCCCGGTATGTGGTCGTGTCCCCCTCGGGCGGAAGCGGCCACGGCGCGCCGATATAGTCATAGTCGAGAAATTCATCGCGCCACATCTCAGGGTGCACCACAAAGCCGTCCGCATGGACGATCAGCGCAAAATCTGTGTGGATATGTTCTCCCAGCTCATAAACCATTTTATAGTTAAAATCGTCGATATTCGTCAGCTTGTCCGTATGGCTGTAACGAATTTCCCCTGGTAATCCGATCGGCTTCCTATGGGTAATCAGCACCGCATCCCCAAAATCAATTCCGCGCATACTGTACTGGATGGCCTTGATCGTCGCCCTGATATTGACGCTTGTCATGGCAACAAGCGTCACTTGCGGCAGCTTTAATTTTTTCGGGACAGCTTCCTTCTGTCCGCCCTGGCGGGTATTTATTTTTTCATCATGCTTCATTTCAGGCATCATTCCCCTTTTTATCTGCATTTATCTGCACGAAGGCGTCTTATTACCATTTATCCGTTTATTGATGTTTCATCACTCTCCGCTTTGCTGAACGCACAGCCCTCACAGACAAATCCCTGTATACCAGCCATTTGCTTTTCAGCCTTGCCTTTGCCAGGGCTACGCCCTCAAGCTTTTGTCCTATTTTATTATAATATTTGGATGTTTTTTTGTATCTGTCAAGCTCTTTTCTGCATTCACTGGCCGTAAAGAGCGTTCCTTTTCTGTCAAGATAATCAAAATTAGAATATATATTCTGCTCGGATGCCCAGTACCCATCCGACACATTGTGCCGTGCCCAGTATTTAGGCGCGATAATATATTGAACGGTCTCGCTTGTAAATGCCGGAAAAAAGGCAAAGGTTGAGTTTGATAATATTAAATAACGTGCGTTCTTTATCGCAGTGTAGTCCCCTGCCAGGTCAAAATGGTATGCCTTTACTTCCGGCAAAATCCTTCTAGCGGCACTCAGATCATCCGTCACCACCATAAATTCCATATCCGCGCGCTTCCGCCGCATAAGTTTCATAGCATCAAGCCAGTAGCTGCGCCGCAGAAACAATTCAGGATTGCTGGTATACTCTCCCCCCCTGATATTAATAACACACAGATTTTCCCTGGAATACTCCATACAGTCATACACTGGTTTTACCCGCAGCCAGTCCTTTATTTCCTCCTTATACTTTCCAAAGTAAGTCTCAGCCTGCATATTCCCATACAAAAGTGTAGTCTGTTTCAAAGATAACAGTTGCTCGTCAACGCCTGTTATATAACACCCGTGTTCAATATCATGTGCCGAATTTCCCAAATATATCCTGTCTTCTTTTTCGTGATAGATATTTTCAAAATCGTCTTTTTGCTGCTCCACACCACAATCAATATCCATGAAATACATGCAGTCAAGCAATTCCTTGTTCAGTATGCAAAAATCATATCCTTTTTCATATGCGAGTGCCCTCGTTGTGACATAGCAAAACAACTGGTTGCCAAGCCCCTGACCCTTTAAGAGCTCTGTCGCGATAACCGCTTTTTGTTCCATTTTCTTCTCCTGACTGGCACTTATAATCTATTAAAGCGTCGTTCTCGTAATCTTCCCATCGTCCACCTTATATATGATATCACACTTTTCAATCGTATTTAACCGGTGTGCGATAATGACCATCGTCTTTCTGCCGTGAAAACTGTTGATCGCCTCCATGACGGCCGCCTCCGTCTCATTGTCCAGCGCCGAGGTCGCCTCATCGAACACCAAAATCTCCGGATTGTGGTACAGCGCCCGCGCAATGCCAAGCCGCTGTCTCTGTCCGCCAGAGATACGGACACCCCTGTCGCCGATCGTCGTGTCAAGTCCCTCGGGAAGTCCCCTGACAAAATCTGCAAGTTGCGCTTCCCCAAGCGCTTCCCAGATCCGCGCGTCATCGATCTCGTCATCTGCGATGCCAAACGCAATATTGTTCCTGATTGGCTCATCTACCAGATAGATGGACTGCGGGATATAGCCAATCTGGGAAAGCCATGCCGGATAATTGTCAAAAATATCGACACCGTCACACAGAATCTTTCCCTCCTGCACCTTCAGAAGGCCAAGCAGGATATCAACGATTGTTGACTTGCCTGCCCCAGATGGCCCCATGATACCAACTGATTTGCCATACGGCACAACCATGTCTGCCCTGTCAAAGATCAGCTTGTCCGTATTTGGATATGCGTACACGATATTGGCCAACTCAATCTTATCCCGAAGCTGCATCGTTTTTGATGTGTCAGCCGGTTTCAATGTCTGGTTGTTCCTCCTGCTAATCTCGTTGATATTCATATTTTCATACACATAATCAAGACATGGCTTGAAGTAGGAGATATCCGTCATATAGGTATTGATCCGGTTCACACTTGGCATCATGCGGATCGCTGCAACTCCAAATGTTGTGAGCATCGGGACAAGCGACGGCGCATCGCCGCCCAGCAAAATATACACGATGATATATCCAAGGATGCTCGCCATAAAAACCGTTTCAATCAGGAGACGAGGCACATTATTCAACACAGCGTGCCTTTTGGCATACCCCGCACCAATTTTCCCGCTGCGCTCATAATTATCAGCAAAAAAAGCCTCCCTGTGCAGTACCTTGACATCCTTGATTCCATAGATCGCCTGTATTCGCCACTTTGCAATCCGCGTCTGTATCACCTGGTTTTTCTCTCCCAGCTTGGAAAGCCTGGGCTTTAACACCTTTAAGATCAGCGTTGAAAGAATCCCAAATACCACGATTAAAAACAGCAGCAGCTTCCATTCTGTCACAACCATCACAATGCACAACAGCACGAACACCACCGACTCGGACACAAGTGAGATCATGGCCATCAGTATATTGAACACATTGGGAATATCACTGTCTGTCAGACGAAAGACTGTCGGAATATCCGCGTCAAGATAAAACTCATACGGCCTGTTCAAAAACTCTCGCAGAACCTGACTGATCAACTTATTTCTGTTATATGCGATAAAGCGGTTCTGTTCATTTGCAAGCAGCAACAAAAATGCGTTCTTTAAGACATACAAGACAATCAGAGCTACCAGAAGCGGCACAATAGACCCTTCAATGCTGTCAATCCCCAGCATCTCCATAGCCAGCCGCATATACTTGTTCTTCTGCGCCCTGTCAGGGTCTATAATCACCCACACCACCGGAAGCACGCCGGATACACTCACTGTTTCCAGCAGACCTCCAATAAAAATCAGTATGCCCAGAAAGCAGAGTTGTAGTTTCTGCCTCCTGTCCAGAATATATCTTATTTTGTTAATCATATCCATCCCAAACCATGCCTTTCCAGAACCTGTTTTCTATATCGTTCCTGCCGGTGGGCTTGTTAATATATCCCATCGTAATCATAATTCATATAATACTGCTTTTCCCGCTCCAGCAATTCCTGATAATTTTCTTTAGTGACAAGCCCCACATCATCTGCCATCCACTCTAGCATCATAGAATTGACATTTGCAGCATAATGCTCCTTATCCCTGTAATTATCCAGATTTGTTATCACCTCGTACTGGTCAAAGAAATTGTATAACTTTACGTTTGGACATGCAAGCAGCAATTCCGTGGTCACAAGCTCAGCCTCGAACTGCCGGATCATGGACCCCTCCTGCACCAGTGAATCCCAATAACATATACTGTAGGGTGTATAAAAAAGATAAAAAGTCGTATCTGGGTGCCTGTTTACCAGCGACACAATATTCTCCGTGACATTTTCCGCAGTCATCGCCCGCTCCGCCTCCCCCAGCGTCGCCGGCATATCCTCCTCCACATGGTTCCTGTCGTATGTCTGCAGAATATACTGCAATCCGGTTTCCTTATCCCACGAGGAATAGGCGTCCATTGTCGTTGACGGCTGCCCTGTGATCGTCCTAATAAAGTTGGGCAAAATGCCATGATACCAGACAGACTTGTTGAAAACATACTGCACATCATTCCACGGGTTATCATCATAGAGATACTCCGGATAGTCCTGATACTGTGTCCAGCCCTTTTCCCGAATCAAGCCATTGTAATCGAGTGCCCAGAAGACTGTCCCAAGCTGCTCATTGCGCGTCAGTGCCCGCTCCAGATTTTGCGATAACTCCTCATATCCCGCCCCTGAAAACGTCTCCTTCACGGACTGTGTCCCAAACAGGGCATCCAGCTCACTCGTCTTAAAATTCTGTGCCATAGAAGTTCCCGTGATAACGGCATCATAGTCAAAGTGCCTCGAAATCCCGTCATTCATATACCGCTCATCATACAGTCTGTACGACACAAAGGCAAATGGCTTATGAAAATGGAAATAGGGATCAAATACCCAGAAAAACAGCACCGCCAGAAGCATAATACCTGTCAGTGCAGCCAGACATGATATAAACCACTTTTTCGCATTTGATACCATAAAAATCCCTTTCCTGAAAGCAATCAGAAATTAAAATACAAAAACGCACTCACCTCAGAGAGCGACATGATACTCCAGAGCAACAGCACTACAATCACAACAATACGCCAAACGCCATAGTTGCCATCATTTACTTTCTCCTGTGTATTGCGCAGCATAAGACACGCAAGGATCAACAGCAGCACAAACACTACAGGAACCACCCACGGGTATGATTGTATCAGTGGATCTAAGCCCATCCGTCCAAGCAAACGCACCTCGACGGTCTGATTCAGTATTGTCACTAGCTCCCCATAGAGCCTCCCATCGCCGTATTTTCCCAGATTCCTGATCATGCGCAGTCCCTGCCCTACAGAGTCTGCCCGGAACATGCTCCATGCAACTGTGCAGAAGCAAAAAGTAACTGCCACCCGGACCGCGCGCGGAATCCTGCGCAGAGCAAAGTCGAATATACGATCGAACAAGTTGCCCAGGCCATTCACTGCCCCCCACAGGATAAAAGTCCAGTTCGCACCATGCCAGATCCCGCTCACCAGAAACACAATCATGACATTCACGTAAGTCTGCACCGTTCCTCTCCTGCTGCCGCCCAGCGGAATATAGACATATTTTGTGAAAAACCTGGTCAGCGTCATATGCCATCTGTCCCAAAATTCCCTGACAGACGCCGCCTTATAGGGAGAATTGAAGTTGACGGGCAGCTCCACATTGAACATAAATCCAATACCATAGGCCATATCACAGTATCCGCTGAAATCAAAATAGATCTGCAGGGAATAACAGAGCATCACCAGTATCGTGCTGACGCTGTTGAGCGCATCCACCTTTGCATATCCGACCGTCACCACCTTTGACAGGGTATCCGCGACAAGCACCTTCTTTGCCATGCCAAGCGCAAACGCATAGAGCCCCCTACACAGGTTCCCGTACTGGATATGATGATTCTCCTCTGCGCGAAGCTGCGGGATCAGCTCGTCGTGATACACAATCGGTCCCGCGATGAGCTGTGGGAAAAAGGAGACGTACGCCGCGTACTCCAGCAGACTGTACCGCCCGCAGTCCCCCCTGTAAGAATCAATCACATACGACAGCTGCTGAAATGTGTAAAAGCTGATTCCAAGCGGAAGCACCAGCCGCAAAAACGGATAGTCTGTCCCAAACGCCGCGTTGACATTTCCAATAAAAAAATCATAATATTTAAAACAAAACAAAATTCCGATGTTATAGAGCACACCTAGTATCAAAAACAGTCGCCGTCCTGCCGTGGTCTCCCAGCGGTTCATCACCCTGACAAGCAGGTAATTGACCGCGATGCTCACCATCAGTATAATAAGATAACGAGTGCTATTATACCCATAAAATATCATAGACATCACAGTCAGATACCCGAGCGCCGCTTTTTCCAGCCTCATATGATGCAGCCAGTAATACCCCGCCACAGCAAGTGGGAAAAACAAAAAAACAAAAATATATGAATTAAAAAGCATAACCACTCCCTGATTGTATCCAAACCGTTTTCTCAACCCCGCAGAGGTATTACAATCCTATCATAAATCCGCACAACCGCCGCGTACACTGACGGCGAGCAGAGAAAAAGCTTCCTGCGCAGCCTGTCTCCCTTTGACACAAGCCCGCTGTTATAGATCCTGTCCATCTCCAGCCGGTCCTTTTTCACCTCTGCGGCAAGCCTTGATGCCACTTCCTTATTTCCTGCATTTCTGGCATCTATATAATAAAATAACAATCGCCTCTCAAAATGATACGCCGCCAGGTCTGCCATCTGCGGGGATACCATCTGTCCGATACAGGCGATATGCTCCCGCCAGAATGGAAGTTCATCTGCAAACATTCGTTCACTTTTCGCTGCGTTCATGATGCTTCCTTCCCGGTCAAGCACATAGTGATAAAAACACTGGTTTAAATAAACCGCCCTCTCCGCCTTGCAGAAAGCGCGCGTTGTGTACATGATGTCCTCTGAGTTCCTTCCCTTGGGAAACAGTGTCCCGCTGACCAGATCCCTGTGAAAAAGCTTGCTCCACACGGAGTTGTAGATGACATACTCCTTGTGCCCGCCGATATAGATTTTGAGAAGCTCCTCCCTGGACAGCGGCACGACGCACCCGTCTCCCCCCGCCTTTGTCTGGTCCTTGTATTCACAAAAATACCGGCAGACTGCCAGCTGCGCGTGATGCCAAACACACGCCTGATGCATCCGTTCATACATATCTGGCTCTATCCAGTCATCGCTGTCCACATAACCGATATATTCGCCTGATGCGACCGCAAGCCCTGCATTTCTCGCATCGGAGAGTCCGCCATTTTGCTTGTGTATCACCCTGACACGGCTGTCCCTTCTGGCATACGCGTCACACTTTGCAGGCGAGGCGTCGGTGGAGCCGTCATCCACCAGGATAATTTCAAGCCTGTGGTATGTCTGCTTCAGGATTGATTCCACACAGCGGTCAAGGTACTGCGCCACATTATATACAGGTACAATAACCGAAATTAAATCCTTTTCATCTCTACTTTGCATGATTCTGTCAGAAAATCCTCCCATCAGCGTCAGCCAGAATCCATCCCGGCCAGTTCCCGCGCACTGTCTCCACACTGCAATCCTCATAATTGTCATGATGAAGCGGGCGTATCATCATCTTGCCGGGATTTGGATTCAACCGCGCCCCCCAGATGCTAAAGGTGCTGTTTGCACAGATATTGTGCTTACAGTGGCGCATCAGCGCCATATCCTGCAGGCTCTCCCGGCCGCTGTTCCAGTCCACGATACACATGTTCGCCTGTGTATAATGCGCCTTTGCGTACATTGGATCATCTGAAAAGATATAGAACACAGGATCTTCCACCCGCTCTGTGATATATTTAACAGCGCTGTCATAATACTGTTCTGTACAGATTCCCATGTAGCGCTTCCCGTCCGCCACAGTGAGGTAATCCTGCCTCCGGATATGGATGCTGACTGCATTTTCATGCTCCATCGCCTCCACCGTCTGGCTGTTGCGCGGATTGGCGCTCTTAGGAAACCGGATCTTTTCCTGCAGGAGTCCGATGATATCCGTATAATACCGCTCGCACCCCCAGTACCCATAGAGATAGACATTGTCCATCGAAAAGATTTCCGGCATATAGGCCGCACGCTCCCGGACTGTCCTGTCCCGCCGGCCTGTGAGCTTGCGCCGCACCCGGTCCGCCAGCCTCATGCTGTTGTCTAGAAAAAGCGTCCGCTCCTGTGCCGTACAGACCTCATACTGCAGCCCGTCAAGCCATTCGAGCTCCAGTGCGCGCCACTCCTTGTCCTCCCCGTCCGCCTCCTTGTATGCGTACAGGTCAAGCTTCACTTCTTTTCCGAGCGTCTGTAATTTTTCATATAATGCATACTGGTAAAGCTGGTTTCCCAGCCCACCCATGACATGTATGATCACCATATGGCTCCTCCGTTTCCCCTGCTGCGATCCGGCCTCACGAAATCCCGCTCTCCACAGCCGGATAAAACCCCTCTCTCACCGAATCTCCCCGGAACCTGATCGCAAGCCGCCTTGGCACTGCCGGAAAAGAATCATACCCTGTCCTGTCACCGCTGACCGGATAGTAAAAAGTAACGCCGTCCACCACATAGCTCTCCAGCGCATAGTGCCCGTAGTCCTGCTGCCATACATACGTGCCTTCTCCCGCCCCGCCACGATGAACCTCGCTGTAACAGTACCGCACAAGCGATACCAACTTGACTGCCGAAAACAGAAGGAGCGTTAAAGCGCCAAAAACAGCTATCCTTCTTATCATATCCTTTTTTTGCCATTTGTCAAAGTATTTTATCACAATATCGCATAAAATACCACCTGTTATCACAACCACAAGCAGCACATAGGCATATCCGTAGCGCAGAAGCGGCGCGGAAAGCTGCCAGAAGCCATAGGATACAGACACCGTGGCAAGCACCAGGAGCTGTTCCCTCTGTATTCTTTCCACTTGATCTGCACGAAGCAAAAGTCTTATCACCAAAACCACGAACACCAGCAGGCATATGATATCCGCCACAACCAGTATCTTCCCGGTCCCGGGCAGCGAGCCCTGGAACCATCGCCCAAACCACTGTGTTATTGGCAGCTCCACAAGGGACGCATTGTCAAGCCCCCGCCCCCAGGTTTTGATCTCCGCCGCGTCAAGCGCAGCCGCGGCAGCGCTGATCTTCCAGTCCACGTCAAAAAGGTCAAGCGACGGAAATGGATACAGCAGATAGCCCGACAAAAGCACCGTCCTTGCAAGCCACGGCGCGGCCGTAAGCAAACCCATCACAAGATAAATCCCTATATCGCGCCATTTTTTGTGTCTGACAAGCATGGACACGGGCTTTATCAGCAAGAGCAGTATTAGCCCTGCTGTCAGCTTGAGCGTCACCGCGTAAACACCCGCAACACACAGCAGTGCATACGGCACCGGGCTGTCCTCCTCACGCTCGAGCAGCGCCAGCCATCGGATGACAATGAAGAACACCACACACATAATGGCATAATCCGACGCAGGCGCCACAACGTCGCTGTAGATCACCGTGAGGTAGTAAAACGCGCCGAGGCGCGCAAAGTCTGTCACCCGTGTCTTTTTCTGCCCGCTTTTTATATGAGAACCGTTTCGATCGCCCTTTCTACACTTGTCCTGATCTGCGTCTTTATGCCCGCCAAACAGTGGGAGCACCTGTATCCAGAGCAATAGCGCCATCAGCCCATTGACTGTGTGGAGTGAGCGCCCTGTCAAAAACTTCATGCTGTAAAGCGCCGACAGTGCAAAGAAAGAGCTGTTGTAGGCAAACCGCACATGAATATTGCCCAGTCCCCTGACAATGCCGTACTCCTCAATCCAGCGAATACTCTGGGCATGATAGAGGTCCGAATCATAGTGCATATACCCCCGCGATGTACAAAAGCACCATACAACGACACTTAGCACGACCGCAAATTTCCACGCAATCCCTTTTTTCTTCCATGCGTCTGCCACCAGCCCTGCAATCTGCTGCCAGCCAGCCACAGCCGTCACCACACAGGCCACGACAAGAACCGCATTTGCAGCGGCGCCGACTTTGTAAAACAGGCTGAATGCCTGTGCATATACTGTTGCCGCCATAAGCCCCAGCGCCATTATGCAGCCAATGTCTTTTATCTGATACCCAAATATTTTGCGGACAAACGCACATACCGCAAAGCCCGCCAGAAATATGGTGACTGTGATATAGCCCCAATTCATCAGTACAGAAAGCATCTCATTCTCCTTATCACACCGCCGCCTCGTCTAGCAGCCATGACTGGAACATCAGAATATACCAAATCTGTATCCGCCAGTTTCCATTGTCGATAAAGTCCTTCCAAATGCGCTGCACCTGACTGGCATTCAGTATGCCCTGCTTTCTGATCAGGTTACTGTCCATCAGGGCCTCCGCCCACTCCCTAAGCCCCGGTTCCCTTAACCACTGTTCCACCGGAATCGAAAAGCCCTTCTTTGGCCTATCCATCATTGCTTTAGGTACATATTTATATAGTACCTCCTTCAGGACAAGCTTGCCCTCATTTCCCTGCTTTTTGTACGCTATCGGTATCGTCCACGCAAACTCGACAACGTCCTTGTCCAGCATCGGAACGCGCGTCTCCAGGGAAACAGCCATCGCGGAGCGGTCCACCTTGACCAGTATGTCGTCTGGGTGATAGACCTCCATGTCCATCAGCATGATGCTGCTCTGTGTGTCCTTCAGCGCACCGTATGGATAGCTGTTATGCTTATATGGATAGGTCTCCTTCTCCAGTGCGATTTGCAGGTTGGACGCCTCCTGTGTGCCGGATAATTCATACAGGTGTTCTGGACTTTTTGCGCCAAGCAGATACGCTTTCGTTTGCAGAATCTGGTTATTTTTCAACAGTGGATTTCCTACCAGGAGACTGCTTGCAAGTTTGCGGATGCCATAAGGACAATGTCTCATCTTCCCCCATATCCGTTCTATGGACGAATAGGACGTATAGCCGCAAAAGAGTTCATCTCCCCCGTCGCCGCTCAGCGATACTGTCACATGTTCGCGCGTCAAACGGCTCACCAAATAGGTCGGTATCTGCGACGAATCGGCAAACGGCTCACCAAAAATCCCGGAGAGTTTAGGAATCACCGCCTTGGCATCGTCCGACGTAATATAGAGCTCTGTGTGGTCCGTGCCAAGATGCTGCGCGATCTCCTTTGCGTAGACTGCCTCGTTGTATGCGGGGTCATCCATACCGATCGTAAAGCTTCTCACCTTCCCCGGCGACTGCGCCTGCATCAGCGCCACAATTGTACTGCTGTCGATCCCTGCTGACAGAAAGGCTCCGACGGGGACATCTGCCACCATCTGTTCCCTGACCGAAGCCTTCAGCAGCCGTTCCAGCTCGTCCGCGGCCTCCTGCCTGCTTCCCTGAAACGGGTGCGCCTGACCGTATTTTGCCGCCTCGCGCACAGACCAGTATGCGCTGATTTTTGGCTCTTTATAGGGCGCGTCTAGCTCGAGCATACAGCCTGCGTCCAGCTTGTAGATATTCTGGTATATGGAATAGGGCGCCGGAATGTACCCGTGTATGAAATACAGTTGCAGCACCTTTGTGTCAATCGGATTGTCAAAGCCCTCCAACACACGGATACAGCCAATGTCCGAGGCAAACACAAAATGTCCGTTTACAAACCCATAGTACAGCGGTTTCTCCCCGATTCTGTCCCGTATGAGCGTCAGTTTTTTCGTCTGCCTGTCATAGAGTGCGATCGCAAACATTCCCTTGCAGTGCCTGATTGTCTCTGCCACGCCGTATGCCTCGACCGCCTCGAGCAGCACCTCCGTGTCAGAGGTCCCCCGAAACGCCGCCACCTTTTTTTCCCTCAAAAGCTTGTCCCGCAGCCTGCGGTAATTGTAGATCTCCCCGTTGAACACGCACACATATCTACCGGACGCCGAGCACATTGGCTGCGCGCCGTTTTCCGACAGGTCTATGATCGAGAGCCTGCGGTGTCCTAGCACCACGTCCGCGTCTTCGCTCGCCCAGACGCCGCCGGCATCTGGGCCTCTGTGGTACATCCGCTTGTTCATACGTTCGATATTTTCTCTCCAATTCGAAGGATTGCTGCAAAAGCCCGCTATTCCACACATATCGTCCTAACCCCATTCTCTATATCAGTTTCTCATCATATTTTCCGCGTCTGTACAGATCATACCACAATTTTTTACCAATTCCTAGTATATGCAGAAAAAAACAGTGTATTCCAGACCAACCCCCTTTTCCTGCTTTGGACCTATGCAAAAATCAGTTAGACATTGACATCGATTTGCATGATTGATAGAATATAATTATATGTAGAAATAACGGAACTTGAGCACACGAAATCAAGATTACGGAATTTACGGGAGGATTTTACAATGTACCATTGTCATATAAACTTCTTTTTTCTGGGTGGTCAGCGCAGGTTATTTCAGATGATCGAGGATATCTCTCCGCTTGAACACTTCACACATGAGTATTTTGAGAGTAAGAAACCTTATGAAACAATGATCTCAAAAGCGGATGTCATCCTGGCAGACTTAGAAGACATGGATGCTGCATCGACTGTGCAGACCCTGCTTTCAGGAAAAAGGCATGATGCGGAGCTGATTCTTCTTGCGGACAAGGAGCAGTTTTCTGTTCTGAATGACCTGCCAGGGGGCCTGTCATCCGTCTATGACATCTGGACAATTCCGATGACTGACGGGGAACTGAAATTTCATTTTGTGAGGTGGCAGCATCACTATAAGATGCGCAAGGATTTCTGGCAGACAACCCAGTACTTAGAAACCACCATCAACAGCGTCCCCAACCTGATCTGGTACAAGACCAAGGACGGGATTCACGAGAAGGTTAACGACAGCTTCTGTATCACTGTCAACAAGACCCAATCGCAGGTGGAGGGGCGCGGGCACGCCTATATCTGGAACGTCGAGCACGACGATCCTGCCTGCATCGAATCTGAGCGCGAGGTTATGGAACAGCGAAAAACCTGCATCTCCGAGGAGACTGTCCAGACCAAGGACGGGACAAAGCTGCTCACTACATACAAATCCCCGCTGTACGACCTCGATGGGAGTGTCATGGGCACCGTGGGTGTCGGCATCGATATCACACTCGAAAACGAGTACAAACAGCAGCTCATCTCCAAGACAAAAGCCCTGGAGACGCTGTTTACCACAATGGACTGCGGCGTGCTGTGCCACTCTGTTGACGGCTCTAAGATCATCAGCGTAAACAGCGCCGCGCTCAAAATCCTAGGTTACGAATCGCAGCAGGACCTGATGGATGGCGGTTTTAACATGATCGCTTCGTCGGTCGTGGAGGAGGACCGCTCCACACTCCGCAAAAGTATCCTGTCCCTTCAGAACGAGGGCGACAGCGTCAACGTCGCCTACCGCGTACGGCACGACAACGGGGATCTGCTGCACATCATGGGAAACATCAAGCTGATGCAGGAAAACGGGGAGCTGTTCTACCAGCGCTTCCTGCTCGACTGCACGACGCAGCGGCTCCACGAGGAGGCCGAGCGGCAGGCAAGCGAAAAGCGCCAGCTCGAGCTTGTGCATGCGCTGAGTGTCGACTACAACCTCGTATGCTTTTTTGACCTGGATACCGGAACCGGAAATGCCCTGCGAATCAGCGACTGCCCATACCAGATACTAGACAACATATTTACCGGCGCCCTGAACCTTGAAGAGAGCCTTGGCCGCTACATCGACGAATGTGTCTACGAGGAGGATCAGGAAATGCTGCGCCAGTCCCTCTCCCGCGAAAACCTGATGCAGCGCCTTGCGGAAAAGAAAGTGTACACGGTCAACTACCGCACAAACTGCCGCGGAGTAATCCGCTATTTCCAGATGAAGGCGGTCTGTGCCGGGGACTGGAGCCAGTACTGCGGCATCGTGCTTGGATTCCACAACATAGACGAGATGATTCGCAGCGAGATGGAGAAAACTACCATCCTGGAAGATGCGCTGATCCAGGCCAACCGCGCAAATAAGGCCAAAAGCGTATTTCTATCTAATATGTCGCACGATATCCGCACTCCGATGAATGCGATCATCGGCTTTACGACACTGGCGCTCAGCCGCCTCGATCACACAGAGCAGGTCGAGGGATACCTCAACAAGATCATGACATCCGGAAACCATCTGTTGAATCTAATCAACAATGTGCTGGACATGAGCCATATTGAGAGCGGAAAGATGCAGCTGACGGAGACGCTGTGCAGTCTCCCTGAGATCCTGCACGGGCTGCGCAGCATCATACAGGCGGACATTCACGCCAAACAGCTTGAGCTGTACATGGACGCCATCGACGTGCAGAATGAAAATATCTACTGTGACAGGCTGCGCCTGAACCAGGTGCTCCTAAACCTGCTCAACAACGCCATCAAGTACACGACGGCAGGCGGGATCGTGAGCATCAAGGTCACAGAGAAGCCCGTGGCGCAGAAAGGCTACGCCACATATGAATTCCAGGTCAAGGATACCGGCATCGGCATGAGCGAGGACTTTGTCGCGCACATCTTTGAGCCGTTTGAGCGCGAGCGCAACTCCACCATCAGCGGTATCCAGGGAACCGGCCTTGGCATGGCGATCACCAAAAATATCGTGACGATGATGAACGGCACGATCAGCGTGACCAGCAAACAGAATGTCGGCTCGGAATTTACGGTCTCCCTCACTCTGCGCGTCAGCTCAGAGGACAGGGAATCTCCTCTGATCCCGCAGCTCGAGGGCTGCCGTGCCCTCGTCGTGGACGATGACTTTAACACCTGCGACAGCGTCTCCTACATGCTGCAGCAGATTGGCATGCGCGCGGAATGGACACTGTCCGGAAAGGAAGCGGTGCTTCGGACCCACCAGGCTGTCACCCGCAAGGACTGCTACTCTGTATATATCATTGACTGGATGCTGCCTGATATGAACGGCGTCGAGGTTACGCGCCGTATCCGTAAGGAAACCGGCGGAAACGCGCCAATTATCGTGCTGACCGCATACAACTGGGAAGATATCGAGGAGGAGGCCAAGGAAGCCGGCGTCACGGCTTTCTGCAGCAAGCCGCTGTTTCTCTCAGAACTTCGCGAATGCCTGCACTCCGTCACGGACGCCGACCACGAACAGAAATCTGACAGCCTCATACCGTCCACGTCCTTCCACGCGGAACGCCTTCTGCTCGTGGAGGACAATGAGCTGAACCAGGAAATCGCGACGGAAATTTTACAGGAAGCGGGATTTTCGGTGGATATTGCCAGCAATGGACAATTGGCTATCGACAAACTAAAGGCTTCCAAGCCAGGGTATTACCAGCTAATCCTCATGGATGTACAGATGCCTGTCATGAACGGCTACGAGGCCACCCAGGCGATTCGCGGACTCGAAGACCCACATCTTGCGTCCATTCCGATCTTTGCGATGACTGCAAACGCTTTTGAGGAGGACAAACAGCAGGCCCTTAGAAGCGGCATGAACGGACACATCGCAAAGCCGATTAACATTGATAATCTGATAAACACCTTAAAGACAATTTTAAAATAAAAAGGCGTGCAAACGCCTTTTTATTTTCAGACTGTAGACAACGAACCGAAAAAGTTCGTTGTCTACTTTTTATTCAATCGTTTTACTGGTATCCGTTTTGAATGATATACAACACCAATAATGATACCAGCCAATATGACTGCGGATATCATATAGGAAAGTTTCCACAGTGTCGGAATCTGGTATAAAACCTGTACCCTTCCCTCATAATGCGGTTTTATAACAATATTCACATAATTATTCTCCCCATTCCTGATCTCTAACTCTTCCCCACTATCCAATGCATAAGCATAATAATTGTCATAATTTAACAATGGGAGCTCCACGGTCTGTTCCTGGTCTGATCTGCTCTCACACCAAAATGTGCTTACCCCGCCACTGTAGCTATATTGATCGACGGTTACCAATGCTTCGTCCGTGGTGATTCGTCTCCAATTCAATTCTTCCCTTGTCGTATTTGCAGGAAGATACTCCCCGCTGTTCACCTGCCTTTTCGTGTCAATATTCATAATCCCTTTTCCATACATGGTAACGGTCTCCGCGCTATTTCCATACTGTACATAAAACAGACTGACACTGACAAATGTAAATCCAACCATGATTCCGCAGCAAATATTTCGTGCGACCGCTCCCTTATGTTCACCAAGTAGCCTAAGCCCGATGACAGCGACAAACATCCCTGTGGCCGTCGCCAGCCCCAAATACCTCCACGGAAACTGTATCATACAAAACAGCTTTGCGGCCGACACACTGATTCTTTTCAGGAGATCCCAGGGAAATACCCGCAATGAAAATATCACACACAGCACTGTAATGCCGTTACAGAAAACCCCAAGACGCAGCATCAGCCCTGTTTCAAGCTTCCATTTATCCTTTTGGGTACAGCAATACAGAAATATGATCATACCCATTATGACAGAAGCCCCCAGCGCCATTGACATCTCATCTGTCATTCCCTTGACGCTGCCCCCGCCTGAAGGCATAAAAAGTCCAAATAACTGCATAAAGTATATTCCATGCTGCTGAATATCATTTACCCCGGCGTGACTTACCTCCAAATCCATCTGCATGGACTGCACAAACGGTATCAGAAAGAATAGGTTGACACCGACTGTAAGCAGCGCAGCCTTGACCAGCACCACAAATCGCGTCCACTCAAATGTCCTCCTGATCCATATTACGCATGTCAAGATGATAAGAAAGAACACCATCTCGCAGGAAAGTATATGACTTTGTATGATTCCTGACAAACCTATAACAACCGGAAGATAATCCTTCCAAGTAAGCTTCTTTGCCTCTGTCGTATAGATTCTGGCAAACCCATAACACACGAGTGGGAAAAATGTCATAGCTGTAAATTCTCCCAATGCTGCCCTCACATAAATATTGGTCATCCGGTATGGTGACAATGTATATATAAATGAGGCAACTATTGCCAGTCCCTTATCTTTCAGAAGTGATTTCACGCAATAATAAGTAAGCAGACAGGTAGCTGCATTGACCATGAATATATACGCCTGATAACATACCTGCAGCGGAACTGCCAGGCAGTAAAGGATTGCTGGAAAATATAAAAACAGCTGGCCGTAGAACAAGGGGGACGCATATCCATATCCGTTGAGCAGCTCTGTCTGAATCGGCGCAAAAAAGTGTCCATTCTCTATTCCCTCCGCAATGGCCAAAATGCGGTTTACATGAAACCACATATCATGTCCAAAAAACAGGAAATCCGCAAACATTGGCAGGCTTGAAAATAGAATCGTGCCAGACAATCCCGCAACTACAATTTTATTTCCGCCCTCCTTATGTGTGAAAAAGTAAACATACATCACATCTACAACGGCAAACAGCAGCAACCATGCTAGAATATAGACAAACCGCCACACAGTTAATTCCCTTATGACAATACTGCTAAGGCTCAAATCTCCCTGTCCATAAAAATATACCATTACCTCCAGGTCATCTACACCAGCAAACGAGCGTACCCAGACCCGATCTGCCACCTTTGTCCTTCCGTCACACAGACTGATTGGATTATATTGAAAATCAAAGAGACAGTCAGCGGATGGCAATAAGATAACACCGGTTATGTCCTCATAATTCCCACTTCCCTGCTCCAGGCCGTAGAGCCCTGACTGATATGTTACCTCCACTTCATATACACCTCGCGGCAACAACAGCTGTTCACTGCCAATAATCTGTCTGCCGTAGGCTTCCGCATCATTTCTCCCTGTGACAAAGAAATTCCCATCCTCCCCGATTGCTACCGCCGAATCCTTGACAGCCAGATTACTGCTGTCTAGTACGTAAGTCGTACTTTTGCCAAGTGAAGTTATCACCAAAAACAGCAAAAAAACAATCTCTGCCACAAGCGATATGGCAAACCCCTTATACTGTCCCAAAAACAATTTCATTTTTCATCCACCTCTCCATGCGTGGCACCCGTTTTCTGACGCTTTAGTCCGCTAATTCCATATGAACCTGCTGGTACATCCTGTTTTGTGCATCGATACAGTACAGCACAATTTCCTGCCCCTGTTCAAGGGCTTCTGCTGGAATGTCAAAGAGGATGCCGGAATCAACCAACGCCTCATTTTCAAATACCTCTGCTACATCTGGCCGCTCTGCCCGGGCCGCATGGTAATCACATCCCCCTATCCTTATATAAACACTCGTCCACGGACACATCATCTCCTGATTATAACTCCAGCCTACTAGAGACACCCTATCTGCACCGTCAACCGTCTGCCGGCTCTCCTGCAACATAATCTGCCCCTGCCCTAAAACTCCTCGGTCCCATCCCAAAGCCATAGGCCACGCATCTTTCTCAATTTTTTTGTAGGAATCTAACTGGAAAGTATATATATTATAATGTTCCAAGGGAATTTTCAGAAATCCCAAATCCTCAAAATACTGACAGTTTTCCACATCATTATTGGAGATAATATAATTCGCATTCCATTCTGTCTGTTTTGGAAATCCCATTTTAAAGTTTTCATGTGCACCAGCCCCGTTCAGGCTGCTTTCCATATCATATTCATACGGGCTGATCTGTGTTGCACCAAGGTAATAGATGTACGTCTGACTGATATCACCAATATATGTAGGCATGTCCTGACAAAGCGCACTCTGATCCACATATTCTATCGCATCATTTAACGGATACTCAAAAAAATCCAGCTTATCATAATCCCTCATATACTGTCCGCCAAAATAATACCACAAAAAAGCAGCAAACATAACTACATAGATACCAATAATGACCATCATGGCCTGTCTGCCAAGGTGTACGCGCCCAAACCATTCTGTCACCTGGAAAATGCCCTCCACCAGCAGAAACAGGACTGCGGCAAACGCAGCGTTAAGCTTGTTTGTATTCGCATCAATAAAACAGCCAAGCAGAAAAAGCATCATAAACCACGTAAGATATACTGTTTCTATACAAAACTCCTTATTTTTGATGGAAACGCAAAACGCTGCCAGGCTCTTTCCCAAACCAATCACAACAAAGGGAATCGATATATAAAATATGGTGCCAAACCGCGGAATCGTATTGTACCTCAAACGGTCATACATTAAAATGCTCTTAATGGACTGTAAGACAGACTGCAGGCTGAAATTTTCCATACTGATCTCGCCTATCCTGTAGTGGAGCAGCTTCGTAATCGTAAATGCACCTATTTTAAATTCCTGCAAGTCAAACATATTGACCAGCTGCACCAAAATAAGCGGCATAGCCAATACCGCCATCGGTATTCCTAACGCAACCACCTGCCTGAACCTTATTTTCCTGATATAGATTAGGTAGGACAGAAAAAAGAGCAGAAAAAACGGCATTACAACATATGATAATACATATGTATAAAGCACGCTTCCCCCAGCAAGCCCGGCAAACACATAATCCCGCACACTGCCAGTCTTCACTGCCTTTGTGATAAGATAAAGAAATATTATCGACATTGCAAGCATCAAGTTACAGTCCATGCCAATGCGAAACAGCAAAATAAACACCGGAAGAACAATCAGCAGAAAAGAACAAAGTCTTGCCTTTTTTGCCCCTTGCTTTCCGGACAACAAAAAAACCTTTCCTGCAACGCAGGCTGCTATGAGATACAGAAGGATTCCTGGCAGCCTAAGCGTAATCACCGACAATCCGAAAATCTTCACGAGAGGCATACACAGATATGCATATAATGCGCTCTGCCCTCCCCCAAAATTCGTTAAATATACCGGATATGATTTGAGGTAACGATCTACGCCAAAATGAGCCATGCACCATGCATCATATCCCATTCCCATCTCATCTACATTGATTCCATTTGGTATTCTACTGATACCGTATAAGTGAACAGTTGCAGCGATACATACGAAAACGGCCACCTCCAGCGCATGCATAAGCTTTTCCCTGGTACACATCAAAAGTTCCCCACCTCTCACAAATTAGTATTCGTTCCACTCACTGCGCGGCACGCCAACCAGTCCTTCCAACCCATAATACTGACAATATATGGAACATCCCCAGCTCTCCGGATCTTCATCGACATCATTGAGAAACAAAAAACTGTATTTTGTCTGAAAATCAGGACTGAGCATGGGCACTGTCAAATTGACGTTGCCCTGCGCCTTCTGCTCTAGGATATAAGCCTCCCGCTGATTGATCTCGCGACGCAGCCGCATAAGATCCGCCCCGTTTGCGCAATACGAAAAGAACATCCATATCAAAAAGGCCACAAGTCCGCCATAGCGGCAGGCATTTAGATAAATCTCCTCTTTTGGTATATACCAAATAGCCTGTACACATGCAATCATCATAAAAATCCCTGCGCCAAAGTACGCCCTGTCCATCGGCTGCGGCGTAAAGATCAAGGCGTAGGAGGAGGCAATACTCACCACGGCATATATGACTATATCGGTCAACTCGATAATCCGTTTTCCTTTCAATATCAGAAAAGTTAAAATTAGAATAACGATGGTAAGCATCAAAAATAAATAGGCGTAAACTGCATGATTGATCTTTAGAAAGCGTCCAACATATGCCAATATACCACTGTGCTCTTCCGCCTCGCGGAGAACTTCACCCCTGATGCGATTGCCCGGAGCCATTACCATGAACACCAGCCCTGTAAGCATCCCTGCCATCCCTGCTGCCATCCAGGGCGCAAGCTTTTTCTTTTTATTGTAATACACCCCTGTGAAATAAAGCACCAGCAAGAACCCACCACCTGATGTGTTCTCATTGCACCAGCCGCCAAGAAGTCCGAAAATAAAAAGCCCAACTGCCAGAAGCACACTGTGTTTTATCTTATCAGCGTGTTCTGTAAAGTACCTGTAAACCGTGACAAACCCCAGGATGATTACGGCGCCCCACAGATAATTACAGGCGCCGCTCTCCCACAGTACTGTCTGGTCAAAGGATACGCCAAGCGACCACACCAACAGGTTTACGAGCGCATATGCCGCAAAATCATATGTCTTTCGACCTCCCCTGATATTCCAGTACATGAGCAGGGTCAGCAGCACGAAACAAGCACTGTTGCAGATATCAAACACTGGTTTTGGCACCAGCAGAAAGCACCGCATAATCAATTGCACAACAGACCTGCCATTCCATGTCATATAGTTTTTGTATTCTTCCCTGAACAAATCGAGCACGGTATGATATACGGAACTATCAAACTGCAGTTCGTCCGACATATTTGGTGTAAGAAAATTATATAGCAAAATAGCAATAAACCCGATGCCCATTGTCAGGTAAAACAATATCCTTCTGTTTTTAACACTCATTTCCTTTTTCATATATCCCCTTTTGCCTCCTGCACCTACTATTCCCATTTTTTTCATACATTATTTGTGCATAAATATGTAACATTATATTATGTTTTAATTGAAAAAGCAAGTTTTATATGGGGTTTTCAGGATTTTGCCCGTGCGCCGCCTTTGCGGCATATTTCCTCTGCACGGGGCTGCGCATAAAAAGAGCGCCTGTATTTTACAAACGCTCTTTGTCTAATCTATTCTCTGTCTAATTTACCTGCCTGATTCCTTAGGATCTGTAGAAAGATTGGCTTCCTCTGCCTTCTTCTGCCGCTTCTGCCTTCTCTTTGCCCTGCCTTTCTTAAAAAGGACGACCACAAGAATCAGGACGACCACTCCCGCGGCTGCGCAGGCCACGATTACCATGAGATTTGATGTGTTCTCCACAACGCAGAAATACTGCTGTGTGCCCATCATGTCAACCTGCATGTACTGCCCTCTGCTCTTACTCTCCAGCGCAGTCCATGTGCCATCCCTGTAGCCGTAGACCACAGCCTCCTCATAGGGGTTCAAGATTCTAAGGGAAAAGGAATCTGTCTCCTTGATACCACCATTTTCCAATGTCACCTCATACACTACATACTGTTTTTCGGCGGCCTCCTGCGGCGGTGTCTTGTCGCTGACTTTGACATTTAATACGGTATCCTCCGTGAAAATATCCTCCACCAGCGCATAGGGCTTCTGCCACTGGCCCTCGTCTGCAATGACTTCATTTTTGTCACTTTGTACGACAGTCACATTGTCCTTGTATTGCGCCTCAACAACAATGGTGCCATTCATTGTCATGTCTGATACGTCGGGCCATTCCCCATAAAAGCCCTCCCTGCCGGGTATCTGTGGAAAATTCAGCTTGTCGAGCTTCTCGCCATACTTCACTTCCTCAGAGCCTAGGTAGGTATCCTCTATCTTGTAAATCACCTTGAGATGCCAGAACTGCGCAGGAAGCTGCTCTACTGCCAGCAGGTCGGCATAGCTGATTGGCTCCGCCACACCCATGTAGCTGATGTCATCAATACCGTGAACCCCTTCGCCTACATAGTAGTTACCACTGACTTTTAACTCAGCTGGCTCGTCAGATTCGTCACTGTCAGCCATCTCGGTTCCGACCTTGTCATATTCGGCAATCTGCCCGGACACCTGTCCTGCAATCGCGCCGGCCCTGCCGTTTTCTGAATGCACATCTGCCATAGAATAGCAGTCTTTTAGGGTATCCGCATACCCTGCGATACCACCCACATTTTTATTTCCTGAAACAGAACACAATGCATAGCAGCTGGTGATAATCGTGAGGGACTCACCGCAGATACCACCTACGTAATCCCCCTCGGTGCTCTCCACACTTCCATAGCTTTCTGAGTCAACGATGATACCGTGGTTCATATAGCCGCAGATGCCGCCTGCACCGTTTTTCTTCGATGTGACATAGCCCTCATTGACACTGGCTGTGACAAGGCATTTGGTGATGTAGCGCCTGCCGATCTCATACTCGATCGCACCGGCCGCGCTGTCCTTAAAATCCTCGTCATCAATCGCCATCGAGCCTGCAATGCCACCCACATTGATATCTCCCTTTATAAAGCCCTTGTTGCGGCAGGACTCCGCCCTTCCTGTGGTGATAGCGTCGATATCCTCATCACCAGCATCCTCATAAATCTGCGAAAGCTCAAGCTTCTGGGCACCTGTCAGCCTGTCAGCTAGCAAGTTAAAGACGACATTGACCTGATCGTTCACCGCCTTTAAATCCGCATTTACCACATCGGAATAACCAGATGCATTATTGCTAAGATTCTGTAAGCTGTCACTGATGCCCTGCAGATAATTATTGAGATTGATTCTGTTATAATCATACACTGCGCCAAGTTTTGTAAAGTTGATATCGGGCTGTGCGTTCATGTAATCGGCAATATCCCTGGTGCCTCTTGTGGCCGATTTTACAGCGTCGAGCGCACTCTTTAAGTTATCTGATGTACTGCCCAGGTCACTGTTCACTGCCCGGAGCGAGTCCGCCGCCTGGTCGCCATAGATCTCTGCGAGAATCTCTGTATTTTCCATAACAGTGGTGGTGGCAGAAAGCATCTTCTGCAGCTCATCCACGCTGATGGTGCCGCTATTATTGATTTTGTCATTGATTTTATTTGCCGCGTCCTGCGCCTCACGAATCGCATTTTCAATCTCTGTCTTTGCGTTATCCGCAGCGCCTGATTTTGTTGTTACCTTCTTAAAATTGATGTCAAAATAGTACTCTTGCTCCGCTTCTATCGGAAATGCGTAGGAATTTCCGCTGTCAGCAGATATCCTAGAGCCATTCAGATTCACATAATTCACTGTATATCCGCCTGACGGCTCTACCGTTATCGTCGCACGGTCCCTGCTGTCATTGAACAGGCAGCTTGCATTTCCTGACAAGTTCGAGGTTATCTTTATGACCGGGGAACCTGCTGCACCACTTAGAAATGCCGCACCAGCCCCAAAGCCCACTAGAGGCGTTGCTCGTGTCGTAAAACTGTTATTTCCTGCATCTGCCGTACCAGCTGGCGCCCCTGTGCTTTCCGGCGTGTCTGTTCCCTCTGGGCTGTCTGCGCTTTCGGTGCTATCTGGCGTCTCGGTACTTCCCGGCATCCCTGAACTATCTGCGCTTTCTGTACGATCTGGCGTCTCAGTGCTTCCCGGTGTGTCTGTGCCCGGTTCTGTGGAGGGTTTTGTCTCTATGCTGGAGGGTTCCGATTCCCTTTCACCTGTATGTTTTGTCCCGTCCTCGCTTTCTTCTTCGCTGTCCGTCTCTGTTTCCAGTTCTGTTCCGATCTCTATTTCATTCTCATCCCCAGCTGATATTCCTTCCTTTGGCTCAAAATACGCCTCGACCCGTACATTCTCTGCAGGCATCTCAAAGGTATAGGCGACATCCGAATCGGATTTCTTCGATACCGCCACCTCACTGCCATCAGTAACTTTTACAACCTTGACTGTGGATAACTGGTATGCTTCCTCAGCGCCATCCGTCACTGCTGTGATCGTTACCTCCTCCCCTGCCTTGGGATTGTACGAATCCGATATAATGTACCCGCCGACCGTATGTAAGAGCGTGATGCGCTTATCCTTTGACGCATCGTATGCCTCATCGCCCACAGACGTTATCCTTCCTAGGCTATCCGAGACATTCCGCAGGGTATTGACCGCATTGGTAAAACTATTTTCCGCCGCCTCAAAATTGTTCAATACCCCCGGCGTCATTTCCATCACATGATCGACACGGTCCGACAATGCCTGTGCCTGGTCAAGATTGTCGTCCACAAAATCACCAATCTGCTCCGCGAGCACATCAGCCGCGTCCACCGCGCCGTCGCCAAACTCCATCAGCACGTCAAAGTCGTGCTTCACACCGTTCTTCATCGCCTGCATATCATTGATCGTCTTGTCAATCAGGTCGTGCAGCTTATCGACAGCGTCCTTTAAGGACTCCGCCTCATTGATCTCGATAAAAGGCTCCATCTGCCCGACGATACCGCCAATATCCTTGCGTCCATACACCGTGCCGTTATTGTTGCACAGTGACACGACACCTGACTGGCGTCCGACAATGCCGCCGATATTGTACCCCGTATGCTCATAACCGACTGTTCCCGAGTTGGTGCACCGGACAATCACTCCGTCCGAAAATCCAGCGATACCGCCTGTGTCAACGCCACTGTACAGCTCACTGTCGTCACCGCCGGTAAGGCTTTCAAGGATGCCCGCACCGGTCCCCATCTCGTCGTCCTCCTCAACCCACTCGCTGTTGTCGTTGATTCCAGCGCGGTTGGAGCAGTAATTGAGTGTGCCGTGATTGATCCCGGCAACACCTCCTGTCGAGTAATACCCCGTGATCCTTCCCTTCGCCGCACAGCCGGATATCATACCCGTGCTGCCGTTTATCCCTGCAATGCCGCCGACAGTGTCACGCCCGCTCACAGTTCCCTGGAAGGTACAGTTTTTGATCGTGCCATAATTTACGCCGCAGATGCTTCCGATGCATTCCTTCTGGTTCTCAGACGCAATGTTTCCTTTTAATGTCAGATTCTGTATCAATCCCTGGCTCTCCACATAGCGGAATAAGCCAACGACATACCCGTCTCCCACATAGTCAAAACCCGAAATCGTGTGACCCACACCGTCAAAAATCCCATTGAACACAGGGACTACATGGATCTCAGTCCCTGTAAGGTCAATATCCGCCTTGAGGCTGACATATTTATTCTCGGACCAGGAGTCAAGATAGCATTTCGATGCAAAGTCTGCAAACTGCTCAGCCGTGCTTATATCAATCCGCTCATATTGAATCCCCTCTGCCGCAGTAGCCGCCTGGTCCTTCTTAGACTCCTCAGCGCGAAGCTCCTGCACTGGAAGCATGCCAAAAAACATCGCTGTAGCAAGCGTCAAGGCAAGCGCGGTATTATGTATGCTCCGTACTATTGTCCGGCCCTGTTTCCACTGTTTTCTACGCATCCTTCTCACCTTCTTCCTTCTGTATCAGTTCCTTCAAATCGCTGCCGTCATCCTCCCGCTGTTCAAGTCTTCCCATGTTCACAAACAGGCTTGCATCGCCGCGCACCAGGCCGTGCACTTCAC
This sequence comes from uncultured Lachnospiraceae bacterium, assembly GCA_910588755.1. Classification (GTDB taxonomy): domain Bacteria; phylum Bacillota; class Clostridia; order Lachnospirales; family Lachnospiraceae; genus COE1. The sequence goes on from CAJUQZ010000014.1 coordinate 43,711, forward strand.
CGACAATCGTACCGTTGATCTGCCCCTGCACCAGGCCGTCAACACGCATCAGGCCGCTTACGCGCTCCAGCTTCAGCGGGATTGACACTGCAAACGAAGTCCTGTCAATGATCTTCTCACCCAGCAGCAGGATCTGCGGAAGGACAAACATAACGGTGAAAATCGATAGGATCGTTCCTCTTCCCAGACACTGCCCGATACCGCACACCGCGCCGTCCGAGGACATCTGTCCGATGAAGATACCCGCGAGCGCAAGCATCGTGCCCGACGTGACGATCGTTGGAAACGCGAAGTTCATCGTCTCGATAATCGCGTCCTTCTTTGGCATTTTGTCCTTGATCTCCAGAAATCTTCCTGATATAACGATCGCGTAATCAATATTCGCACCCATCTGAATGGAGGATACGATCATGGCACTTAAGAAAAACACATTTTTCTGCTCCACCGCCGGGAAGGAGAAGTTCACCCAGATCACGCCCTGGATCACCGCGATTAACAGCACCGGCATGCCCGCCGACATAAATGTAAACAGCAGCACGACCAGAACGGCCAGAATCGAGACCACATTGACTACGGTGTTGTCTCTCTGGAATGTCTTGTACAGGTCATACTGGCTCGTCGATTCCCCCGGCACCAGCACCTGTGACTTATCATAATACTTGCCCGCGATCTCATGCATCTCGTCGAGGAACGCAAATGTCTCATCCCCCTCCTCCGGCAGC
>CAJUQZ010000015.1:0-11403 GCA_910588755.1 uncultured Lachnospiraceae bacterium
GCTGATTTTATGTGAGTTTATACTGCCGTGAATAATTCGGGTTTACTTTTAAGAAAAGTAATTATGAAAAAAAATGCTTGCCTTTTCTCCCAAAGAGAAGTATAATATCTCTATTAGAGAAACGATATATAAACACAAAATGGAGGAATCACAAAGTGAAGAAAAAATTATTGTTATCTATGGTGGCTGCGGCAGTTTTAAGCAGCAGCATCCCTGTATGCGCAGCTCCACAGTATATGGCTGACGGTGCTGTCTTTGACCCCGCGTGGTATCAGGAACAGAATCCGGAAGTGGCAGAAGCATTAGAATCATTGGGACTTGGCGTTTCTGCTGACACGCTTTACCTGCACTATACACTTTTCGGCGCAAATGAGGGCAGACTCCCCTACGACAAGGAACAGTTCGATCCAGCAAGCGTTCTTCCCTATCAGGGTACTGGCACAGACCCAGCAGCGGCAGCACAGACACAGACCAATGATTCTGAAATAGTTTTCGCTGTAGAGGGAGAAACATATACGTTCCCAAGTATCCACTCAGAACGCTACAACTACGCGGACTGCATGGTAAATATCATGTTCTACAAGTACGAAATGAATGAGGAGGACTACGTCCCCTATGATTTGACTGATTATACGGTGCCCGGATATGAGTGGATAACAATTGAAGGAGAAGCGACTACTGACGCCCCTGTACCTGGCACGACTTTACTGGATATTGATTTCAGCAAAGGAGATTTTCTGAGGTCCCGCACATATACATATGATAGCAGTGCCATCACTAACTGGAATAGTATATGGGAAACGCTTCCTGAATCCGACTTAATGACCCATGTAGCTACATTTACAATATCTCATAACGGTATCGAGTATCCTGAATGCAAGCTGTTTGAAACAGCGGGAGGTGTGAACGACGACTGCCTTTTCGCATGGTATGCACTTGTTCCAAAGGGATTCAAATTCAACGGAGGGTTATCTGTCGGCTATAGAGGAGCAACATTAGAGAATGGCAAAGCTGTCCCAGACGAGTCATACCCAGCTATATTATTTCGCTTTTAATCGGCATACTTATAATCATTTCGCTTAATCTCCAAAACATAACCAAACGAAAAACGCCCTCCCGCCTTTCCTGGCGAGAGGACGTTTTTCGTATTCAACGTCTCAAGTTCGCTTTTCCGCTTGCCTTTATTAAATTCTACTCTATGATCTCGTCGATCTCTCAGGTTTACGCCGCCACAGACTGTTATGTCCCTGTTTCCTGCAACCCCAACGCCTCCTGCCGCTTCTGCGCAGCCTTTAGGATCACATCCGACACCAGATCCATATACGTATCATCATCCCAGTGGAGCGTATCCACCATCCGCCCCTGCGCATATCTCTCAGAATAAAAATCCGTATAGTCCCAAAAACGATCTGGGAATGCATCCTTCAAAGTATTGTTAAACACTTTTTTGTCACTTGTGCCTTTGTAGTACTTTGTCATGGTCGCCACGGAGAGAAAATAACAGTCCGCCTCTGGAAATTCATACTCGATCCAGTTCCGGTACGAATCCACGTAATAATCCGCAACCTCCCTGGAACCTTTGGCCGCGGATACCGCACCATGTATCGAGATAATATTCCAATGCGCAATATTGGGATTGACGGCGATAATCTCATGGATTTTCTCCACACCGCGCCCCATCTTTCCATTCCCGTCACTGTAGATATACTGCTGGCTTGTCTGCAGCTTATCGTCCACGCCGGGATTGATACCCTCGAAAATAAAAAACAGATTGCCTTTCATCGTAAACGTATTGGGCAATCCGGTATTTGTAACGCCTTGACTGCCGTCCCATTGAAATTCATAATACACATCCAGGTTCTCCCCCAAATGAAGGACATTTCCAGTCTTATCTGCCTTTATGCCAACCGCATGTGACGCCACTCCACTGTGGCTTTCCCCGATAAAGATAAACCCTTCCTCATGATAAATGTCATCACTCTCAAAAAGTGTCACAGCTTTTGCAGTCATGACAGACTGTGCTGCCATCAAGACAACCAGCATACACGCCAATATTGCCCTGGACAGGTTTTTTCGCAGCTTATTTTGCATCATATTCAATACAACTCCTTTTCTGTGTTTCAATTACCATTGTACATTCTCTTAAAGATAATTTTTCTTCTCTTTAAGAGATATTATATCTGTTTATCCGAAAATTCGCAACACTTTTTTATTTATCGGTCAGGAATGTGCATAAAGAACAAAAAACAGGAACATATTTGTTCCTGTTTAAAAAAACTAAGGTATCTGTATCTGTCCCAAATCCGCCAGATTGCGCTCGACAATCTCAATCAGTACATAATCACAATCTGTACTTCCCACGAGGGAGAGGTCATACGGTGTCGAGCGGTTTAGTGTCGCGCTGTCAAATGTTCCGCCCAAATACGGAATCAGCGCCCTGCCAAAGCTGTCGCGGTACACCAGTATGGACTTCCCGTTCCCCTCCTCCGCAGTCATGCGGATCATCATATCGTCCACACTGTGCATTCGGCCTATAAAACGATATTCTTTGCCGTCATCGTAGACGCGCTGCTGCTCAAAGTGCTCCTGTCCCGGAAAGAGAATCGCATACAGATCTGGGGCGTGGCTCTCCTCAATCTGATATCCGGAAAGCTCATAGTGATCCGTAAGACCATATGCTGCATAGATCTCATTCAGTACAAGTCTCGCCCCTGTATTGTTCCAGTGCGTGTCCTCATGCAAGTACATCTCATCCTGCGCCTTTCCCTCCAGCAGAGCGCGATACGCATCGACATACGGCACACCGCCCTGCCACAGCCGCTCCTGCAAGAGCGTCAGATTGCTCTGTCTGGCCCTGCCGCCAAAACGCACGGGCATATATTCAGGGTAGATCTGGTTTTTATTCGGCACAATGACAATCAGCGGCTGTTTCCCCTGACGCTCGATATAATCACAGACCTCCGCCAGCTTTGACGCGATCTGATCAAGCTCACTGTCTGTCATTGTGACGCCCACATAGTCCGCAAGCGTTTCCCCGAAGAAAAGCCAGCCCTCTTTTCCGATCACTACCTGGTCGTCGCAGGGTGTCTGCAAAAGCTTGTACTTGATCATACTATCCGCGGCTACCAATTCACCGCGAAAGGCAAAATGCTCCGACACATAAGTCTGCAGTTCCTGAAAGTAATCCCAGTTCAACCCTTCCTCCGTCCGGAACACAGGCATTTCTGAGAGCGTTCTGTTCTCCGCAAGCTCTGAATGATAAAACAACATTCCCACAGACGGAATCAGGCAGGCCGCATAAAACAGAATCACATAAACCCATTTTCCTATATTCTTTCTCTCCATGTATCCAAACTAAAGCTCCTTTCCTTCTGTGTCGGTCATTCGATTGCCTACCTCATTATCTGATCACAACATTCTGCCATGAATCAGAGGGTACTAGCGCAATGTACGTCTTGCCAGTATTGAGCACGATCGGCTCGCCCGTCAGCCGGACATAGATGGTCGGTGTGTTTTCCCCGGTCTTTGCCCATACAATCGGAATCATCTTCCCGTCTGTGATATAGTATCCCGAGCGCCCAACGTCGATCGCATTGTAAATCATATATCCGTTTTTATCCAACTGTGAAAACGTCGTATCCTGTATGATCAGGTTCTTAAATGTAAGCTGCGCATTGCCATGCTGTGGATCTTTGTGCGCCTTGCCGTACTCGTAATAGTCATATGTATTTGTCGCCGCGTTGTAGACTAGTTTAGATAGGTTGTGCGGGAATACCAGACTCAAATCAATCTCTGTGCATGGGACTGCTTCCGGATAAATCGACAAGTCATACTCTGCATCCGAGAATGTAAAATGCGGTCCAGAATAGTATGCGTTGTAATCCTTGCTGTAGCCTGCTGCCTTGATCCTGTTGGCCAGCTCGCCTGTCGTGACATACTCTGTATATTCCCGTTTCTTTCCATTGTTGATGCGTTTGAATCCGGCGCTTAGATTGTTCGAATACGGTTTCGCCGCCCAGTCGTTAATATAGAACGGACCACCATCATGGACAAGGATCGCATTCCACTCCGCCGCAAGCATAAAATTGGTAGGTCTTGTGCTTCGAATGTTTCCAAACTGTGTAATCTTCCCCCAGTCCTTCACAATCGCCATCAGTCGGGTAATGCGTCCGTTGGCGGTACTGTTCATTATCTCATACACGACATCGGCCTCTGTCAGTCCATAATGCGGGAGCGCTGCCTTCTCATTATCAACCATAATTGCCACCGGACGCTGGTTCTTTAAGCTTATATCGATCCACTCATTGGTCAGCTCACTGCGGTACATATTGCCCTGCTGTGCTGTCAGCTGTGCCGAGGACTTCTGCTGTGTATCTAGATTTGTCATATCCAGCAGTGTCACCGGAAGGACATTTTCCTGCGCTACATAATCCATTGTGACTTCGGTCACAGCCCCGTCTCCTTTCACCTCGGAAGTCTGGCCGCCGGGCAGGGCAGACATCACTGTGATCGCTGCCAGTATTGCAGCGCATGCCATCATACACTTCTGTTTTCTGTTTCTCATAAATTCTTTCCTCCTATTTTATTAATCCCACCTTGCTTCAGTCCTGTCAATAACAGACAGTCATTTTTTATTATAACATATCTGTCCAAAAAGTGTACTCTATCTGAAAGATATTCCTAATTTTTTACGGAACCGTTAAAACCGGAAATAAATAAACGGATTGTAACTGCTAGTTGCCAGATTCATGATACAAAATATCAACAGTACGGCAGATGCCACATACACAACCGCCTGACTTTTTATTTTTTCCTTCAGCCATACACTGACCGGTGCGGAAAGGACAATTGCCGCCAGAATACACGCGACATGATACGGCGTCAGCAGTTTCGCAATCAACATCCATTCCGTCGGTTCCACATGAAATCCCGCAAACATCACCCCAAGGATATGAACCGCCTGGCCGATCGTGTCCGCCCTGAAGATCACAAACCCGCAGATGATCACAAGCATCGTATAAATGTGCGCAAATACCTTATTTTTGAGCGAAATCACATGCTTGTACTCCAGTGTGATAAACAGACCGTGAAAAAGCCCCCATGCCAGAAATGTCCAGTTCGCCCCGTGCCAGATCCCCGTCGCCATAAATACAATCAGCTTATTGACCATCGTTTGCACCTCTCCCCTGCGGTTTCCACCAAGCGGAATATAGAGATACTCTTTAAACCACGTGGACAGCGAAATATGCCACCTGCGCCAGAACTCTTGTATGCTGCTAGAAATAAATGGATAGTTAAAGTTTTCCTGAAACGTAAAACCGAACATTTTCCCAAGTCCAATCGCCATATCCGAGTAGCCGCTGAAATCAAAATAGATCTGAAAAATATAACACACCGCCACGATCCATGCCGTGAGCACAAACTGTATCTGCGTCGTATAAAGCGTATCGACAATATACGCCATCGCGTTCGCAATGATAAGCTTCTTCCCCAGCCCGCAGACAAACCGCTGTATCCCCGCCGCCGTGTCCTCGATTGTGACGCGACGGTCGGAAAGCTGCGCATCAATGTCATGGTATTTGACAATCGGCCCTGCAATCAGCTGTGGGAAAAAGGAGATGTACAGCATCAGTTTCCACAAATTTTTCTGCACAATGCCCCTGTCCCTGTACACGTCAATACAGTACGAAAGTGCCTGAAACGTATAGAACGAAATACCAATCGGAAGTGCGATATCCGGCACAGGCAGCGATACACCCATAAGCCGCCCGGCCGTCTCCACAAACAGCGCACTGTACTTGAATACAACAAGCATTCCGATATTGAACGCCACCGTCAGGGCGAGGATTCCTCCTGCCCCCTGCTGCCTTGAAGCGATCAGGCGCGCCAGCGCGTAATTGACCAGAATTGATCCGATCATGAGCAGGATATAGACAGGCTCCCCAAAAGCGTAGAAGAACAGGCTCGCCAGAATCAGTATGGCGTTCTTTACTCTCAGATTCGAACAGATCCAATATATAAAGCAGACCACCGGCAAAAAGAAAAATAGAAATATGCAGGAGCTAAATACCATTTTTTCTTCTCCTTATCTCAGAATACTTCTATAAAAGCCACCGCGTCCCCGCTCATCTGCAGTCCGATCGTCTTACCACCCATCCCGTACAAAAGTTCTGATCCCTCTTCTGTATAGTTGCTTCCATAAGCCGCGATCACCTCTGCTTTCGTGCTTCCAATATGGATTCCTGACGAAAGGGATTCACCGCCTGTAATCTCAATTAGCGAGATCACATCAACACCGTTTGTGATATATGTATAAATCACCACGCCTCCGTATGTGTATACTTTGTCATCGCCAGCCTCCGTGCAGCTCTTGGCGGTTCCATACGCGTCCGGCTCTCCAAGCTGAGCTGTGTAGGCACTCATATCCCCTTTGAGCGGAATGGTTATGCCTTTCACGATCGCTGCAAAATCATTTTCCGATACGGACCCCTCAGCTGCCGGCGCCTCCTCCTGGGCCACGGATGTCTGCGCTTCCGACTTTTCCTCTGGCTGCGCCTCTGTGTTTTTCTCAGATGCGGACTCCTTTTCTGCTATGGTTTCTTTTTCTGTCTCTCTTTCCGGCTCCGTTTCTTTTTCTGTTTCTTTATCCGTTTCTTTTTCTGCCTCTTTTTCCGACTCCGTTTCTTTTTCTGTCTCTTTTTCTGTCTCTTTTTCCGGCTCGGTTTCTACAGTTGTCTGCGTTTGGGTTTCAACCTCAGTCTTCACCTGTGCACTTGCAGTGCTACTTTCCTCCTGTATTGTCACTCCTTGCGCAGGATCTGTCTGATTATTCTCCGATGCGCCGCAGCCTGACATAAATACCATGCTGCCCGCCAGGACAGCCGCTATCATAAATGTTGTTCCCCTATTGATTTTTTTCATAATTTCCTCCTGTTCTCATTTTCTCACAGCGATTATGACGCCTCAGGACTGAGAGAGTTCGCTGTCTGTCCTACTGTTTCCACATTGCGATCATTATTCGCCTGAATCGTTTTGATCACATCTGTGATCTGGGCAATATAGGTCTCGTTATTCCAATGAATATTATCTGTTCTCAGTGTCGGGTCTACCATTCCCTGCGGATATCTCGCGTTTAGAAAATCCGTATAATCCAGATACTGCTCCGGGAACGCGTTTTTTAACGCATTGTTAATGGCATCGGCATCCTTCACCCCGTCATACCAGCCTGTCATCGTCGAGATAGACAGAAAATAACAGTCTGCATCAGGAAATTCATACTCGATCCAATTCCTGTAAGAATCAACATAATACTGGCTCACCTTACTGCTCCTGATTCTCGCCTCCAGCGCCCCCTGGTAAGAAATGATATTCCAGTGCGAAATGTTGAGATTGCTTTCCATAATTTCATGGATTTTCTGCACACCCCTTCCCATTGCACCCTTTCCATCACTGTAAATGTAGCTTTTGTCAAGCTGTGTCGTCCGTTCGCTTGGTATGTTCAGTCCCTCGTACACAAAAAACAAATTGCCCTTCATATACATTGTATTTGGATTTCCATATTGGTCTTCTGAGATTGATTTGTCATTCTGATAAAAATATCTGACATCTTCCAATCCGTCTACATATCCTTCCGCGTCCGTGATGCTGTTCATGACTGCCGCCGAGATATACACATGACTCTCCCCGACAAAAATATAACCCTCTTCGTGACATGTCCAGTCACTTTCGTACAGCGTGACAGCTTTTGCGGGCAGCAGCGGAAGCATTGCTAGGACACAGCACATAACACAGCTTATGACATGTCTGTGGACTGCTCCCCATCTCTTTTTATTTCCCATTTTATTCCTCCTCGTGTTCATTCAGCCCGCTTCCCTGGACATAACCGACCGCCTCTCCCAGGTCAATCCTGAAATATCCATTGTCTGTCACTCCCGTCACCTGTACTGGAAGTCCCTGCTCACACGACGACAGAATCACACTGCTATCCTGCGACGGCGCTGAATAGATGATTGTCGTGTCGTTTGTATAGAGCACAGCCTGTGCTTCCGCAACAGAGTAGATCAGCGTATTGGTGCCTCTCTTCTCCTGGATCTGTTTGATGATCATGCTCACCATCTCGTAATACGTCTGTGAACTCCAGTGTACCATGTCAACCTTCTGGTCCACCTCCATCAGTCCCTGCGGATAGTGTTCCCAGAAAAACGGCATAAGATCGATAAAATGATCCGGAAAAGCCGCCGCCAGCGTGCGGTTCAGAACATCCTTATCGCCCTTGCAGAAAAGCCTGAAGTTTTTCGTCATGGTAGACTGCGGCAACAAATAAACATCCGCATCCGGAAATTCGTAATTGATCCAGTTCCTGTATGAAGCCACATAGTAATCCGCGATCTGCTGTGTTCCCTTCAAGGCAGAATTCGCACCGTGGAAGGAAATGATATTCCAGTGCGCAATATTGGGATTGGTGTCCATGATCGTATGAATCTTCTGCACTGCGCCCCCCTGTTTTCCCGCACCGTCACTGTAAATGTACTCCTTGCTGATCTGCTTCTGCAGCTCTTCTGTCCGGTCTGTCCCTTCATATACAAAGAACAGATTTCCAGACATGGTAAATGTTCCCGGCCCACCATGCGCATTGGACACAATAGAACTGTCAGCCAAAATGGTATAACGGACGCCGTCAAGTCCCGGAATATTTCCAAACGCATCCTCCTGCATGGCAAACGACGCAACATGCATATGACTCTCCCCGATAAAAATATAGCCCTCATCATATGGCTTCCCGTCACTTACATACACTGTCGCCGCACGAACGGATAATGCAGGACAGAAGATCACAGTCGCCAAAAGCATACTGCACAATACAAACACCGTTGTAATTTTCTTCAATCTCTTTCTCATCTACTCTACCTCCCTATTGATTCTGACAGACCCTCTTTCCTCCTGAATCTGTCTGACGATCATACAGACCATCTCGTAATATGTCTGCGAACTCCAGTGCACCAGATCCGATTTCTGTGTAGGGTCCATCAGTCCCTGCGGATAGTGCTCCCAGAAAAAGGGCATGATGTCCATATAGTGCTCTGGAAAAGCCACCGCCAGCGACCGGTTGAGGAGTTCCTTGTCCCCCCTGCCCAGCTTAAAATTTTTTGTCATGGTAGACTGCGGCAGAAAATAAATATCCGCATCTGGAAATTCATAGTCAATCCAGTTCCTGTATGAAGCCACGTAGTAATCCGCGATCTCCTGTGTTCCCTCCATAGCAGAAACCGAACCGTGGAAGGAAATAATATTCCAGTGCGCGATATTGGGATTCGTGTCCATAATCGTGTGGATCTTCTGCACAGCGCCTCCTTGTTTTCCTGCACCGTCACTGTAGATATACTCCTTGCTGGTCTGCCTCTGCGCTTCCTCGGTTCTACCTGTCCCCTCAAATACAAAGAACAGGTTTCCGGACATCGTGAACGTTCCCGGATCGCCTAGATCATTGGACACAACAGAGCTGTCTGCATAAATGGAATAACGGACACCGTCAAGTCCCGGAATCTTTCCAGACACATCCTGCTGCATGCCAAATGCCGCAATCTGCATATGGCTCTCGCCGATAAATATGTACCCCTCATCATATTGCATACCGTCGCTTACATATACTGTCGCCGCGCGTGCAAAAATTGCCGGACAGAACATCACAGCCATCAGCAGCATACCACATACGATACGCATAAACGTTTTATTTCCAAACATCATCCTTACTCCTATCCCCTTCAGACATCCAAAACTACCCTTGCCCTCTGTCTGAACAGTTCCTTAGAATAGTTGTCTGTATACAGATACCAACACATAGATATGCGCCAGGGCCGCAATCGCAAACATTGCAGGCTCCTTAATGCAAATGCACCGAAAGCGCGCTGTCTCTTGTGGCTTCAAAGCAACACATAATATTCCAAGCAATGGAAGCAGATAGCGTCCCTGCACCCCTTTTATCAGATCCGCTCCAAACGGCGTCCACCAGAGTAGCTCTATGCCATAGAAACATATGTATGTCAAAACAAACAGAAGCACCACTGTTATCCGTGACGTTCTGGTCAACATCTGCTGTCCGTCCCCATCGCAGAACACAGCCCACAACAGCAATACCACAAATATAGCAAGCACTGCCGGCGGTACGCGGAGCGTCAAAGGTCCCAGATACAATCCGACACTTTGCGCCCCTATATAGGGTAGCTCCTCCACAATCGAACGGATCATCAGCCATGTGATCTCAACCGGATGTCTCAATATATATCCCACTGAATATCCCTGCGACAAGTCCGCATATGTGCTGACATCTCCCTCAAAAATGCACGAGAACACAATCGGAAGATACTTCCACGCCCAACAAAACAACGGTATCAGGCAAAACATATAATAATCTCTTTTTCTTCCAAATGCTTCCTGCGGCAGTAGTAAACCAATCACAAAATACAACAGGTAAAATGGTTTTGAGAGTGCCACAACACCAAGCGCTGCCGCCAGCGTGATTGCATCAATCCTTCTCAGCCTCGCAGGCACCTGTCTGTAACACAATACGATGGCACTTCCATAAACAGCCGCCGCATTCGCGACCGCATCTGCGGAACAGCTCGAAAACAGATGAAGTACCATCGGAAACAACACGATCACCTGAAAGATACGCCCACCCGCAGGTATCCTGTTAAGCGCCCTGCACACAATGTACCATGCTGTCAGAAATGTCAGAAACCGTGCAAGATACACCATAATAACGCTGCCAAGCCCCATCAGGCGGCAGAGCAGAATCGCCGTTATTGCAGGAAGATACAGCGGAAAAATATACGGCATTGTCCGGCATAAGCACCGCGTCGCCCGTACATTCTCTACCGAAAACAGCGGCAGCTCCCTAATGGCGGCAGCCAAAACAGAATAGTTCCCTTTCCCTGTGCATGCCGCCAAATGACCATAAAGGACCACATCCTGCTCCCGCATTGCAATCTGGCGGTAAATATCTCCCACAGTACTCTCCACTGCCGGGTCCGTGCCGCCGCACAGAATATTTGCGTAGTGATAGGCCGTGGCAAAATGTCCCGCCTCGTCTGGCGCGGTGAATGGAGGCAGAATAAACAGGTACAACATGCCAAGGACAAAAAACAATATCCGAAACCCAATGTGTACATTACCCTGCTCTCTCATTCTGCTCCCCTTATCTGTCTGTTTCCTTAAGAACTACAGTTCTATGGAACCACAGCTCCTTATTTACTGCAGTCCAAGCTGCGACCAGCTCGACGCACCGATGATCGGAAGCGCAAAATCTGTATACGCCGTATTCCCAGTATCCATAAACTTAAATACCTCATAGGCATACCGTTTCCTGTCGCCTACCCTGAGCCCGTAAGACACTGCCGAAGCCGC
>CAJUQZ010000015.1:11413-23120 GCA_910588755.1 uncultured Lachnospiraceae bacterium
ATACGGGCTGCTCTGGGACGCATTAAATCCAAGCTCGGTAATCATGATATGGCGCACGGTTCCACTCGGGCTTAACAGTTCCGGCTGCTTCATATGCTCTGTAAACACTTCCATGTTCTGCACTGTCGCAAATTTCGAGTTATCATTGTGCTGCACTAAATTCATCGAAGAATACGGTGCGGGAAGCGACCAGAAACGACAGTTGTCCATCGGAACCGGGTGCGGATGAATCGTAAGTCCCCAGTCAATGTTGCCAGTCGCCGTTATAGCCGCCGCAAACTTATCCAGAAACGTTCTAGACGGATACTGCAGCGGAGAAGCTGTGTCAACCCAGTTCCAGCGCTGGTCAATATCTGTGTACACCCTTGCATCCCTATTGTAACTCTTGATCGCGTTATAGCAGACGCGGAACTGCTTTGCATAATCCGCCGCAAACTCATCCGCGGAGATATTTCCCTGATAATGCGCAGGATAATTATTGTTTACCTCGTTGCCGATGATCCATGAGTGGATTGCCCCGTGACCATTATTGGCATACCGCTGTACCAGAAAACTCATCAGTGCTTCAAGCTTCTCCGCAGGCGCCTTCTCCTGGACATTAAAGGCATAGGATGTCATTCCCGCTGTCCTGCCCAGGGGCGGGATCATATCCAGCGCCGCCGGATTATAGTAGTTGACGATTACCATTACCACATTGCATCCCTCGTTGGCAAAAAGCGAGCACACCGAGTCAAACTCCGCCACTGCAGCGCTGCTAAAGCTGTAATTTTTGCCATTATAGGCAAAGCTGACTCCACCTGACTGGGTAAACTTGCTGACATCCAGTACATATGTCGCATACCCCGCGTTTAAGTCCGTCAGATCTTTTGCATAGCGCCAGTCGGCGATCACACCCTTTTTGGACCTTGCCGGATACCCTGTTGACACGGTTGCCACAGCCTCTGGATTTGTGATGTACATCTCATTGCTGACAGGTACATACGCGCCCCCGCGCGGGGGCGCGTATGCCCCCGCGCAGCGCTGTCACCACAAACCGGCTGTACAGCTTAGAGGCCGCTGTGTTCAGATTCAGATCTGTTGTGAATGTCACGCTTTCAGCAGCAGGCGCAGCCGCACAGTAGTCTGTCCTCGCGCCAACCCCCGTCTCATACGGTTCCAGTGCAAACAGATAATACTGTCCAGAATCGCTCGCCTGCACCGCTCCCGAAGCAGTCACATGAACCTGAGTTCCCGCGATCACACAGGCATTGATGGACACGCCCAGTCCCGCCGCAAAGGCGGTCATCTGCAGGGCAAAGACCAACAGGACTGCCGCCGCAAAGGCAAATTTTGTTTTTTTCTTCATTCCTTTTCCTCCTAGTACTTGTTCTTTTTTCATATATCATATAGTCATATAACAACAGCCTCCCCCCCTCTATCCCCCCTTTTTGCAGGCTGCCAGTCTATTTTAAACGCGGCATATGACCCGCGTTTAATCGCTCCGTTTTACAATGATCTATCTGTCACGCAGCGTCTTAACTCAAAATTGTTCATAGATAAATGCGCTCGCGACATAATTCGCCCCGTACTTGCAAAAAATAACAACTCCCAAAACCATGAACAGGACAACGACCAGACGGAAGAGATAATTTTGCTCACCCAGTTTTTTGCGAAGATCAAAGCGGTTTTTATAATGCTCTGCAACAAACAATATGATGAGCGCATAAATCAGGACTGAGAAATCCTGTCTGTCCAGTCCCAAGCTGTAGAGAGAGGAATCAAACAAAACCCATATATTATTCACTGAAAACGCGGACTTCCACAATGCGATCCCCGCCTGGATACTCTCGGCGCGAAAGAAGGAAAGACCAAAGGTAAACAGGAGTGCGGTCCGGACTCTCTGGAAAAATTTCCAGCTCCAGCACGCCGTATTGATTTTCAGTATACGAACCGCCTTCTGAAGCACAGGCGCCATGAGATCTGCAAGGATAATCAGCAGCCAGTAATACAGGCCGCTCCCCCATATATAATTCCACTTCCCGCCATGCCAGAATCCAATGAGAAACCATGTGACAAACAAGCCAAGATACATCGGCAGATTCAACCGCTTCTCAAAGTTCTTCCCCCACTTCTTCCTGCACTATTTTCTCAGCCTGGAAAAAATCCTGCTTCTCTGCAATGGATAAAACACATATTCACGCAGCCATTCTCCCAGTGTAATATGCCATCTACGCCAAAATTCCTGGATCGAAACTGAATAAAATGGCGTCCTGAAATTTTCCGGGAGTTCTACGCCAAAACATTCCGAGACACCAAGCGCGATATCCATAGCACCTGAAAAATCCGCATACAGCTGCAGTGTAAACGCACCTGCCGCCACAAAAACGTAGAACCCACTGTATGTCTGACAGTCTCCATACACTGTGTTGACAAGCACGGACAAGCGTTCCGCAATGACAAGTTTCTTAAAAAATCCCCATAGGACCCGCTCCATGCCAGACACAATCTTCTCAAAGTCAAATAAATGCTGTTCGGCCAAGTCTTTTCCCGTAATGTCGTACTTTACACAGGCAAATTCCAAGAAAAACAAGCAGCAGTTTACTCCCCGACGCTTTCCAAAAATAAAATATGCTTCCCGCCAGCAGTACCATCCATCTGTGTCGCCCCGGAAACAAATAATATACAAGCAATACCACGATAAAAAAGAATAAAAATGCAAAAGACACAGTAGACATAAAATTTCTCCCTATTGATTTAGTATTATCCTTTGTTCTTCCTTATACTGTTCGTAAAGGACGTAATCCTCCTTCATACCGTCATATCCGCTGTCGCTGCGTCTGTCATGCAATGAATAATGCTCTGTAAGATAGCGCCCCATAAAATCGGTCAGCTTCTCCGCCCCGCGTATGTTCAGATGATATCCACCGTCATAGTCCTTTGCCGGGTCGAGCTCTATCTCGTCTGTACAATCCAAGTAATTCCAATATTGTATCTGGTGATCCGCCGCAAAGTCATGGACTGCATTATAGTGCATCTGCATTTTTTCCATATCACCCATGACGCCGTGTTTTGCACCGAAATCCACCGGCAGGTTTACAAGCAATAGCTCCACGCCCTCGTTCCGGCAAAGCTCTGCGAGCCTGCTAAGATATTCCTTGGACTGGTCCGGAAGCTGCTTTTTCTCTGTCGTGATTCTATAGGACCTTATTTCCTTGACTGTAGTGTTCAGTTTTGCACCATATGTAATATCATCCGTCCGCCTAAAATCCTGTTCTTCTAGTTCCTTCCAGCGGTCATGATACACTGACAGCTCAAATAAAAACTGCCCGCGCTGTCCCTCTGGAACCATGTCCTTTACAAGCTTCCATCTGTCCATTCCCCTCATGGCGTCCGTCACAAAATGAAGCTGTCCATCGGTGAGATAGTTCCCCTCATATGGCACCATAAACACATCGAGAACCAGTAAATCCGGCTGATACTTCTTAATGGCGCTCTCTGCCAGATAGTAACTCTCTGCCACGGACTGACTTCCGCAGGCCAGGTTGTACGCCGCTATCCCATAGCTGTGATACAATTCCAACGGATAGATATCATTTTTCATGGTAGACGGTCCGAGAAAAATCACATCAAACTTTCTGCCTGTACTCTTTGCAAAATCCTTACTCACCGCATCAGGCGATTTGTTTTCAAAGATCAGCGTCATCCACGTAAGCGCTGTCACAAGCGTGCAGAGAAACACCCCGCCCTGAGCCATTGATTTCTTTTCATCGTGCAAACAACTCCATGAAGGAAACCTTTCCGTCAGTAATCAAAAATCCCATGACCCTGTCATTGATTTCATAGATCATTTCATTACCTTCCATCGTGTAGGAATCCCCGTAAGCCGTAATGACCGCATCCATTGTATCCCCGATATGGATTCCTTTCACCATAGTTTCCGCTCCCTTAATTCGATCAGGTTTATCCTGTCCGTTCCGTTAAAGCGGCAGCTGTATATGATCACTCCCCCATAGGTGTATATCTTGTCGTTGCCAACCTCCACACAGCTTGGCGATGCCTCATACGCGTCCGGATCCCCCAGCGCACTGACATAGCTTTCCATCATCTCGCCCGGCGCAACAGTGATACCGCGTACAGACACGGCTATGTCCGCCTGTGTGAAGGAACCTTTTGCCTCGGGTGCTTCCGCCTCTGCTGCGGCCGTTTCCGCCCCGCCTGCCTCCTGTGCATCCTCCGCCGCCTCACCAGAAGCTGCTTCTACTTCGGAAGCCTTTTCAGTTTCTGTTTCCTTGTCGGACGCTGTTTCTACTTCGGAAGCCTTTTCAGTTTCCGCCTCTGTGTCCGTTCCCATTTCAGCTTCCTCCGGCTTACTCTCCTCAATCCGGCTTTGTGTCTCAGGCTGCGCCTCCACTACAGTTTCAGTTATGCTCGCCTGTTCCACGGGTGCCGGCTCTGTTGTTTCTGCCTCACCCGCACATGCCGTCAGCGCAATCCCCATTCCAATAATTATCAGTACCATTTTTATTTTCATTCTAATATTTCCTCTCTTAATCGCTCCTACACTGCCCGCTGCTCAATAATCGATATCATCTCACCTACATTTTTCATGCCGTTGATTTCCAGCATGGTAAAACGCATCCCAAATTCTTCCTCCACCGCTTCGATCAGCGATATATGCTTTAACGAATCCCAGCCTTCCACGTCTGCCGCCGTCGTCTGTTCTCCGATCCGTAAACTATCATCGTCAAATACATCCCTAAATACCCCGTTTACTTTGTCTATAATCTCTGCCCTGCCCATTGACAGTCTCCCTCCTTCATCGTCTTCGAATGTATGTTTCATGCATTATATAATCCCTCACCCGCACTGTAAACCGGCCATTGCCCATTGACTGCAGTCCCATACGGCTATACAAATCCTCCACCATTTTATTTTTGGCGGTCGGAAGGTACTCGCCCACCACCATGTCAAACCCATTTTTCCCCGCAGCCCTTATCATTTCGTCCATAATAAATTCTTCCATCCCCCGCTTTAATACCCGGCAGCTCATGAGCCACTCCGATATAAAAATCGTTTTGTCCTCCAGCTTGTCAAGCACCGCCACGGAAATCAGACCATAATCGCCAAACCTATCCCTGAGTGTAAAATACATCGTCAGATGGTTTTCGTCCTCTGCCAGTTCGGCAATCTCCTGCTCCGTGTACCTTACTGTCCTTAAGTTAAACTGGTTGGACCGCTGCGTAAGCTGCGCAATCCTCGGGAAGTGAAACGAATCAAACGCCTTCACCTCCGCCGTCATCTCAAGGCTTTCCAGATATTCCCCATAGTCAGAAAACTGACTCTGCAATGCAACCCGGCCAGCCTCCTCCTGATACTGTCTGGTTCTTCCCTGATCTGCCCCTGAATAAGAGGCTGTCTCAAACAAATTCAATGCTTTGATATATTCTAAATACTGCGCAGGATCCTCCGGCAGGTCAGGAACCGTTAATCCCCTCGCTGTAGGCATATCCCTTCACTGCCATCGCCATATGCTGTGTCGCACCTGTACCTAGAACAGCCAGTGTGTATGAATCCGTAAACCCTTCCGTTGATTTCCCGCAGTTTTTTTCCAGTTCTGTGTATTTCATCATCTCATCCACCCCTAATATCGCTCAGCCTCACAATGATACACCCGTCATGCAGCGCGATGCTGCCCTGCATCGGCCAGTCCGCCATATCCTTGCTGTACTCCGCCGCCCTGACTGCCTGTTCCGCGTTTCCCTGGACATAATTTCCCCCCAGTGTGTGCATAAAGCCGACGATCCTGCGCGTGTTGTAAAATCCGTACGGTTCGACATCGGCGTCCCACTCAAAAAAAGAGTATCCGATGGTATCGCCTTTCACACAGGAATTATTCAGCTCCGCTGCATGTTTTCCGACAAACACAACCGGATAGGAATGTGCGCTGTCCTCCAGCGCATTTAGCTCGTCCATGATAGCCTCCGCGATACGCACGTCGCTCGCATACCGCACAGAGTCCGTATAATTTAACTGCATCGTGGCTTTTAGTTGCGTATATCCCGCAGTCACACACAGCAGCAGGAATACCGTGCGCATGAAAGACCGCCTGTCTTCCAGACATAAGATAACCGCATACGCGGCAAAAGCAAGCGCAAACGGCATGACCATCTGCGAGCGCATGACCGGCTCCACCGCGCAGAGTACTGTCATGTAAAAAGGGGCAGCCATCACCATCAGCAGGCTTAGCACCCCCCAAAACTGAACCATGAGCTTCTGCTGCTTTCTCCTGACAGTGACAAATACAATGACAGCCAAAATCAGACAACATGCCGGATACAGTTTGGAATAGTACAGCCCCTGTCCCAGAACGACGGCCCTGACGTGCCAGTAAATATTAATCAGGCAGTCCTTAAAAGACTGTGTAAACCACCGGACCTGCCCTGTCAGATATCCCGCCCCGCTGCTGAACCAGACTGCAGTGATCATCTGATTGAGCACGAAGCTGCCGAGAAATACCGCAGGATACAGGATTCCCATACGCCTTAGCCCATCAGCCCGCACCTTTTCCCGGAAAAAATAATAGAGGAAAAAACAGGCTGCCGCCCCGAATAGGAACAGCGGAACCATCGCCTGATACAGACTGAACAAAATGATATTCAGCGTCACGGACACAGCAAGACACACACCGTTTTTCTTCCTATCGCCATTTTTCTGGTCACTGGCAATGGCAGCATAGTACACCAAAAGCAGGCTGACCGCCATCATACAGAATCCAAGCGTCATCTCCATAGCCTGGAGCTTGAAATATAGCTGCTCTGTAAGCAATGGCGAGACCGTCAGCAGTGCAGAAAAGACAAGAGACGCCGTCCAGTTCTTTTTCCCCGTGATCCGATAAAAAAGATAATTCCACAAGCTGCACGCCCCTGCCAGAAAGACCAATGTCATCACGCCTGTAAATGCCGGATTAAATACACGGGTTCCCAAAAGCAGCTTAAGCAGGACAAGCCCCTGCCTTCCCATAGAAACCCACTCGCCATAAAACGCGTCCTGCAGTGTGATGATATCCTCTGTATCAATGCCAATACTCCTGCCCAGAAGCATTGTTCCATGACTGAACAATGCGAGCAGAAGCACGACAATCCACAACCCGCCGCTCTCTTTGATATACTCATAAAATGCCTTCATGTTACCTCATTTCGTCTTATGGCGTCAGACCGTCCCCCGCTATATAGGACGCCGTTCCATCCGGACTGATGCAGACACGGAAGAACCCATTGTTGGTAATGCCTGTCACCTGAACCGGTATCCCTGCCTCGCAGGACGGCAGGAGCACGTTGCTGTCAAGTGACGGCTGTTCATATACGACTGTCTTGTCATTTGTGTCCATCACAGCCTGTACTTCCATGACCGTAAACGCCGCGGGACTTTCCGAAACCTGCCCCTGATTTTTCGCCGTCCGCCTTGCCGCCACATTCATAATAAGATCCTTAATCAGTTCCGCATACGTATCCCCGTCCCAGTGAACTATGTCAACCATATTCGTCTCGCATCTTGCGTTATAAAAATCTGTATAGTCCAGAAATGCATCTGGGAACGCTGCCTGGATTGTATTATTGAACACTTGTTTGTCTCTTGTCCCCCTGAAAAACTTTGTCATCGTCGCCACAGAAACAAAATAGCAGTCCGCCTCCGGAAACTCATAGGTCACCCAATTGCGGTACGAATCGGCAAAATAGTCTGCAACTTCTTTTGACCCTTTGCTGGCCGCCACACCGCCGTGAATGGAAATAATATTCCAGTGTTCAATATTGGGATTCATGTCGATGATGTCATGGATTTTCTGTACACCCCCCGTACTCCATTTCCATCACTATAAACATATTCATTGCTGATCTGACGCGCCCCCTCTGTCTCCTGATCATTCCCCTCAAATACAAAGAACAGATTCCCTTTCATCTTAAAAGTATTTGGTTTGCCGTCCTTGGTAGCTGACAGACTGCTGTCCAATACCTGCTTGTAAAAGATATCCTCGCCGTTTGGCAGGTGAAAAACATTATTGTGCACATCGGCATGTACCCCCATTGCTGTCGAGGCTCCCACACAATGGCTCTCGCCTATGATAATATACCCTTCTTTGTGATAAACACCATCACTCTCATATACTGTCATGGCATTTGCCGGAAGTACTGTCTGACCAGCGACCAGCAGCATGATGATGCATGCCAGCAGCATTTTTTGAATCATTTTTTTATACATCTTATACCCTCTCCCTTAAAAGAAGTAACATGCTATCTTTAAGGCACCTTATTTACAGTTTCCTTACTGCATCAGCGTCAGACCGTCCCCTGATATATAGGATGCCGTACCGTCCGGGCTGACACAGACGCGGAAAAATCCATTGTCAGTAATCCCTGTCACCTGAATTGGTATCCCTGTTTCACAGGATTGCAGAAGCACGTTACTATCAAAAGACGGCTGTTCGTAGATGACTGTCCTGTCATTTGTGCCAAACACAGCCTGTACCTCCGTGACAGTAAACTCCACCACTACCGGCTCTGGCGGTTGTTCTGCCGCCTGTCTTTCCAGCCGTTTCTGCTCCACTTTCTGCAATACATCCGATATCAAGTCGATGTAGGTCGGGTCATCCCAATGCAGGGTGTCGATCATTCTCTGCGGACTCCTTGCGGCATAAAAATCCGTATAATCAAAAAATCTGTCCGGAAATGCCGCCGCCAAAGTATTGTTAAAAACCTTTTTGTCCGAAGTCGATTTGTAATATTTTGTCATCGTAGCAACGGAGAGGAAATAGCAGTCCGCTTCCGGAAATTCGTATGTCATCCAATTGCGATAAGAATTTACGTAATAATTGGCAATCTCTCTCGTCCCCTGCGCCGCGGACACCGCGCCATGAATAGAAATGATATTCCAGTGCGCAATGTTCGGATTTCCGTTGATGATCTCATGAATTTTCTGCACACCCGTTCCCCGATTTCCCATGCCATCGCTGTATATATACTGCCTGCTGCACTGCACCGTATTGTCCGTCCCGTCCGCATTGCCCTCAAACACAAAGAACAGATTTCCCTTCATGGTAAATGTGTTGGGACTGCCGTCTGGTGTGACAGCCCTGCTGCTGTCCCATTGGTACTCGTATGAAAGCCCGTCGCCGCCCCACCAGAATACATTGTCTGTCTCTGCCGCCTTTACCCCGACTGCATGTGCCGCTATGACGCTGTGGCTTTCCCCTATGAAAATATACCCCTCGTCATGATAGTTTCCGTCACTCTCATATACAGTCATCGCATTCGCCGGAAGCACAAACTGAACCGCGGTCACGAAAACCATCATCAATCCAAACAGTATGTTTCGTGGTTTTTTGAATGTTTTTTCCTTAACCATCTTAAAATGACTCCTTATCTCCAATCGTGTTATGACATCTATCAAGCCATTAGTTTCTCTATGAGAGATATTATATTTCTCAATTAGATAAATTGCAACCCCTTTTTTCACTTTTAGAATTATTTTCTACTCTTTTTTATTGTGCAGCCTTATTAAATGCATCAAATCAAAAGAATATGGTTCTCTTTCGTTTCATATACAATCTCACACAGGAAACTACAATTTTCCATATTTTATGGACTATTTCACCCGATCACTCTCTTATTGAGACTTTTATTTCTCTTTTTGCTTGTTTTCATAAATTTCCATTCTCTATATGCTTATTTAAAGCATGTCCAACAATGTCATACTAGCATGCTTATCACAATTCAATCAGCATTAAGGATTTGTAAGAAAATAACTGATGCAGCCTGCACAGGACACGTCAGTTATTTTTCTACAGATCCTAAGAACAGAAAGGAGCCTACATATGGAAAAAGGAGCTTTAGGAAATGCGATCCGCGCGGCGCGGATCAAAATGAATCTCACACAGGAACAAGTCGCAGAAATGGTGGATATCTCACCAGTCCACTACATGCACCTGGAAAGTGAACACCGTATGCCATCTGTCAAAGTACTTTTCAAACTATGCGACATTCTAAATCTGTCATTGGACAATCTCATGTTTCTATCCACGAACAACAGTCTTTTGATCCAGGAACTCAACAATTACGCACACAAATGTACCGACAAACAGCTACAGGTCATACTTGCCGCCATGCAGGTCATGATCGCGCAAAACACCACGGAACCATAACATTGCCATTCGAGTTATCCACTGTCATTACACGGCGCGTGCTGCTGACACAGCATGCGCCACCACACAAAAAAAGAACTGCATTTTGCAGTCCTCATACATACGAAACGATCTGTTTTTATTGTCCTACAATCATCCGCACCCCCTTAATCCGGCCCAACACCCCGACTATAACAAGCGACCAGAAGAGTATAAACACCGTTTGCACCAGGTTGATGCCATAAACCGGACTTCCATTCTCCGTGAGCCCAAAGGTCAGGAACTTTGCCGGAATACCGGCCACAACATAGATTCCCATACTCCTGCTGCCCAGATAGGCAAGCAGCGTGGCCCCATACGCCCACTGTCTGCGAAACTGCAATAACAGCCCCCACAAAAGACTCCAAAAGACAATGCCGCACAGACCGACAAGAAACCGGCAAAAATCAATCCACAACTGTACCCCATAATCTTTTCCAATCAGCTTATAGCCCGTCAGATAGACAAAAGAATCCGCATTATAAAAAGAAAACAGGCCAAAAAACATCAGGCCGCTTACAAACAGCGCACACCACTTTCTCCGACGCTCATTTTCCGGCGACAATGCTCTCTCCAGCAGAAACTTCTTATTTTTATTCACATAAAATCCTATTAAATAATACGGAAACACAAATTTGCATGCCATCAGCCCTAGACCATCCGGCGTAAAGAACATGGCGAGAAAAACAAGCGCGTACAGCCAAATGGAATCATGGAAACAATAATGCATCAGGCAAACCAGAACAAAAGAATACAACACCGCCCACAAAAACCAGAAGTTTGCCAAAACAGCAATCAAAAACTCGAGCAGAAACGCCCCCGCCCCCCTGTAAACATATTCTCCAGTTGTATACCAGTACAAAAAATCCAAAAACCTCCACACAACAATGGGCGTAATCAAATAAAGGCACTTCCTTTTGATCATTTTCCGCCGCTCCTGCGTGGTTTTTGCCCTCTGAACACTGTTCCACGCATAATAACCGCTGATCAGCATAAACAATGGCATATGGAAACTATATATGAACTGATACAGCCTGTCATCAAAAAAAGCATTACCGCCCAAATCTGCCCCGTTATAGCTCTCCTGAATACAATGCCCCAACACTACCAGCGTAATTCCGAACCCCTTTAAGATATCGGGCAAAATATCCCGCCCGGTCCCCTCTTTCCTGTTTACCATACCTTCACATCATTCCACCAAAATACGGGAAGCCTTGCTATGCCGGCTTCCCGCTTCTTTTGACTCAAAATCTATCTGTTAATTACAGCCCAGTTCTGCCCAGCTCGACGCTCCCAGTACCGGAAGCAGGTAATCTGTATTGCCTGTATCCATGATACGGAACGCCTCATAGGACGGCTTCGGAACGCCTGCGGCAGACATGATACCAACTGCCATGCCATCGTTTGCCGCCTCAGACGCATTGTCGATCTGGCGGTGAATGACGACACCTTCTATGCAGGGATTTTGCGCCGCGAGCTTATATGCGTACACC
Organism: uncultured Lachnospiraceae bacterium; assembly: GCA_910588755.1. Lineage (GTDB taxonomy): Bacteria > Bacillota > Clostridia > Lachnospirales > Lachnospiraceae > COE1. Next base: position 23,099 of record CAJUQZ010000015.1, read on the forward strand.
ATCGCTGCAGCCTGAATCTGCT
>CAJUQZ010000015.1:23130-42583 GCA_910588755.1 uncultured Lachnospiraceae bacterium
GTCGCAATCTGTGCATTCGCAGAGGTAAATCCCATCTCAGAGATCATGATATGGCGCACATTTCCGTTTGGCGCCAGCAGGGACTCCTGCATCATATGATTGGTGATCACGTCGATATTGGACGGATTGACCATCTTCGAATTGTCCGTGTGATCAATCAGCTTCAGTCCTGCATATGCCGGAGGCAGGTTCCAGAATGTCGCATTAAAAAGCGGCACCGGGTGCGGATGGAAAGAAAGACCCCAGTCAATATTACCACTCGCCGTGATCTCCGCCGCAAACTTGTCAAGGACATCTTTTCCCTTGTATGCCAGCGTATTGCTGTCTGTATGTGTCCATCTCTGGTCGATATTCAGGAATACACGCGCGCCTGCATTCTGGCTCTTGATCGCATTGTAGCATACGCGGAACTCCTTCGCGTACTGTGCTGCAAACTGGTCAACACCCATGTCGCCCATATAATGCCACGGCGAATTGTTGTTGATCTCGTTTCCGATAATCCAGTTGTGAATCGTTCCGTAGGAACCGCCTGAATAACGATTTGCAAGGAATGAAAACAGCGCCTCGATCTTCTCTGTTCCGCCCTGCTCCACCACATTCATCGCATAGCAGTTCTTTCCTGGTATCCTTGCCGCCGGGCAGATTAAGTCTGCCGTCGCCGGATTAAAGCTGTTCTTGACAACCATAACCACATTACAGCCCGCATCGTTAAACATCTTCACTACTGCGTCATATTCTGCCACAACACCGGAATTGAAGCTGTAATTCTTTCCGTTATACTGGTAGCTTGTGCCGCCACCCATATAGAATCTGCTGATATCAAGCTCGTACGCAGCATATCCTGCACCGAGCGATGCAAGCTCTTTTGCATATCTCCAGTCAGCCGTAAGCCCCTTCTTAGAACGGAGCGGATAACCTGTCGCCTTTGTCGCAACCGCCTCCGGATTGGTGATATACATTTCGTTGCTGACAGGCACAAACGCGCCGCCCTGCAGCGTCGCCACCACAAATCTTGAGTACAGCTTTGAGTTTGCCGTATTCAGGTTGAGCGGTGCCACAAAGGTTGCCTCCGCCGCAGCCGGTGCCGTTGCACAATAATCCATGCGCGCACCGATTCCAGCCTCATAAGGCTTAAGTTCAAATAAATAATACTGTCCATCGTCCGCGGGAACAGTTCCTACAGACACCACCGTGACATCCTTGCCTGTTATGGAACAGATCGCGATTGTCGCGCGCTCCCCTGCCGCAAATACACTGATTTGCATAACCAGGGCCAGAAGCAGTACAGGGATAAATCCCAGGCTCCATCTTTTCTTCATTACATTTTCTCCCTTCTTTGTTATAGATCCTGTAAACTTATGGTTGTTCCGTCCCCTTCGTCCGTGCAAAAACCTTTTTGCATCCCCCCACAGTGTCCCTTTCAAAAGCTGTATCAGGACAGCCACTCTATCCTGGTCTGCCTTTTTTGCGCTGTCTCCTTAATTACAGCCCAGTGCTGCCCAGCTCGACGCGCCAATAATCGGCAGCGCAAACTGTGTATACACATCGGACTGCGGCGTGTCAATATACTTAAACACATCGTACATCTGTTTTGGTGTTGACACCCAGCCGTTTGCGTCACAGTTATAAAGGCCACAGGCAATGCCATCTGCATTTTTCTCATAGATATTATCCACCATTCTGTGAACGATGAAGCTCTTGATATACGGGTTCTTCTGTGCAAGCTTATATGCATATGCAAACGAAGCGGCCTGTGTTGCTTCGTTGGAGGTCTGTGAGTTAAACAAAATCTCGGAAATACAAATATACCGCACCTGTCCGTCCGGCGCCAGGAAAGCCGGCTGTGTCATATAGTTTGTAAACACTTCCATATTTTGAGGATTGATCATCTTCGTATTTGGTGTGTTATCGATCAGCCTAAGCGCCTTATAGTTCGAAGGCATGTCCCAGAACTTGGCTGCTGTCAGCGGCACCGGGTGCGGATGCCATGCAACACCCCAGTCCAAATTTCCGTGCGCGGTCACATCCGCCGCAAACGCATCGATAAACTTCCGCGCCCCATACTGATTCGCCGTGCCATCCTCCCACATCCATCTCTGGTCGATGCAGGTTAGCACCCGCGCATTGGCATTCTCACTCTTGATTGCATTGTAGCACATGCGGAACGCCTTCTCGTACTCCAGCGTGAAATTCGATACATTGTAATTTCCCGCAAAATACCACGGATTGTTGTTGTTTACCTCATTTCCGATAATCCAGTTCGAGATCAACCCCGTCGCTGGATTACTGTAGCGAACGGCCAGGAAAGACATCAGCGCCTCAATCGCCTCCGCGCCCTGCTGCTCGTCCGTATTGAACGCATAATGCCGGTATCCCTTCACGCGCCCAGAAGGCTTTATTGTCATGAGTGTCGCGTCATTGTAGAAATTGACGATATTCATCGTCACCTCCACCTGCTGTGCCGCAAAAATCGACATGACCGTATCATATTCAGTTACCGTTAACTGGTTAAAACTATACGCTTTTCCGTTATATGTATAAGGAACACCTGCGCCTGGCAGAAAAAACCTGTCGATCGCCAGTTCATAGCTCGCATGCTGTACACCCAGGTCCGTGATTGCCATGATCGCCGCATTGTCTGCCGTGATGCCCTTGATCGATGTCGTCACCGGATTGGCCGCCGTGTGCGTTGCAATCGCCTCTGGATTCGTGATATAAAACTCCTGGCTCACCGGCTGGAATACCGCACCGGACTTCACTGCCACAATAAATTTTGAATACAACTTTGAAACTGCCGTTCCCTGGTCCAATGTCGTAACAAATGTTACAATTCCAGTTTTCTCCGCCATCGCGCAAAAATCCTGTCTGTTTCCAATCGCATTCTCATAGGGTTTTAGCTCAAACAGATAATAATTATTGTCGTCGCTTGGTACTGCTGTCGGCGCTGTCGCGACAACCGTAATCTGATTCGCGGCGCTGATGACACACTGGTTGATTGTCACAGCATCTGCCGCGACAGCTGTCATCTGCATCATGCATACAAAAACCAGACACAGCAGCGCCCATACTGTCAGTTTCTTCTTCATTGTTACCTCCATAGGAATATTAAATTTTTCGTATTTCAACATAAACACCTTATTATATTATACAAGCGATTCAGATATTTTTCAAGAAAATTATCCGAATCGCTTGACTTTTCTCCTATAGAGAAGTATAATATCTCTTTTAGAGATTATTTTATCTCAACTCGATCTGTCACAACCACCTTCACCCAGTCCAATTTTCCGTTCTGTCCGGCGCCATGTATATGCCTCCCGTCTCGCCGAAAACAATCGATGTAATCCCACACCTCCTGGCTGATTCGCTCTCCGGGGCAGATGACCGGAATCCCGGGCGGATATGGCGCAATCATCTGCCCCGCCACCTTGCCCGCCGCATCCTGCCAGCGGACCATTTTCGTATTGGAAAAATAAGCCCTGCGCGGTGTCATGACCTGCTGCGGAAGTGGCGGAAAAGCCGGGTATCTGCAAACTTTTGTCTGCATGCCTTTGCCGACACCCGCACTGATCTCCGCGCAGGCCGCAGCCAGCCTGTCCATATCCTCTTTTTCATTCGCGTAAGTCACGACCGCAAGCACATTTTGAGCGTCCGCAAGCTCCATATTGACCGCATACTCCTCAAAAAGCATTTGATCCAGCTCATAACCTGTCAGTCCGATCTCACACGCCGAGATCACCAGCCTCGTGCGGTCTATGTGCTCCCCTTCCATACAACAAAATCCCGGTATTTGATTGATCTTTTCCCGCGCATATGCCGCGAGCGACAACGCCTTTTCCATCATTGCCGTGCCATTCATAGCAAGCTCATGTCTGGCGCAGTCAAGCGATACCATCAGCAAGTAGCTTGGACTCGTGCTCTGCACCAGCTGCAGGCTCTGGACAATCTTTGCAAGCGCCTCCTTTCGGATGCCATGATGTCTGATATGCAGTACCGAGCTCTGTGTTAGCGCCCCTGTCACCTTGTGCATACTCTGCACGCAGACATCAGCCCCGGCCGCAAGCGCCCCCACAGGAAGCCTGTCATGAAAATAGACATGCCCGCCGTGCGCCTCGTCCACCAGAAGAAGCGCATTGTGCGCGTGGCAGACCTCTGCGATTGCCGCCAGGTCCGAACAAACCCCGTAATAGCTTGGGCTCACCAGAAACAACGCCCTGCAGTCCGGATTTGCCTCAAACATTTTCCTGACAGCCTCCGCCGTGATCGCTCCCTGTATCGCCCAGTCCTCAATTACCTCCGGCATCACATACACCGGCTTCGCACCTGACAGGACAAGGCCCATCATCGCCGATTTGTGCGCGTTTCTGGCCACCATAATCTTTTCCCCCTCAAAGGCCGCTCCGAGGATCATGGCCTCGTTCCCGCAGGTGCTCCCATTCACCAGGAAAAAGCTCCGATCCGCGCCATAGAGCGCGGCAAGCAGCTGCTGCGCCTCCAGGATCGCGCCCTCGGGGCTGTGCAGGTCGTCCGTGAGCGGCGTCTCCGTCACATCGTACGCGAAGATCTCAGTGCCAACCCTGTCCGTCCAGCGCGGACATATCCCCTTATCCAGCCTGTGCCCTGGCACCCTGAAATACGCCGGTTTTGTTTCGATCAAATCTGTTACCGCCTGCAGCAGCGGTGTCTGTCTCTGGTTCATTTTGTATCCTTTCCTTATTACAAAAAATTATAAACCCCCCCCGTTCCAGTAACGGGTAAAATCCAGCCCATCAATATTCCCAACTCTGTTCAAACGAACCTGTTAACATTTCTTCCACTTTATGCTATAGTGTTTAAGAAGCGCTTTTTTTATTGATCAATCGTCTTTATTGCAAAGGAGGAAACAATCATGTCCTATCTTTATGAAGTACACCTGCACACTTCCGCTGCCAGCGCGTGCGCCAAAAGTGCAGGCTCCGAATATATATCTTTCTATAAAAATCTCGGTTACGATGGCATTATCGTGACAGACCACTTTTTTAATGGCAACTGCTGTGTCCCCAAAGACCTCCCCTGGGAGGAGCGCGTAGACATCTTCTGCAGCGGCTACGAGGATGCCAGGGCAGAGGGTGACCGCCAAGGACTCAAAGTATTTTTTGCATGGGAATGCCGTTTTGACGGCGACGAATATCTGATATACGGACTTGACAAAAAGTGGCTTTATGACCACCCTGAGATGATGGCGTGGGATCACATCACCCACTATGAAAAGATTAAAGCGGACGGCGGCCTTGTCGTGCAGGCGCACCCTTTCCGCGAGCGGAACTATCTGTCCGAAGTGTACGTCCATCCGCACCAGTGCGATGCCTTTGAGGTGGCAAACTGCGGCAATCCGCACGAGCAGGACCGCATGGCGTACCGCTACGCCGCCATGCACGGCATCACCATGACCGCGGGCTCTGATATCCACCATGCCGGCCATACTGGCAACGGGCTGCTCTACGGCATGGCTTTTGACACGCCCCTTGATTCTGTTGACGACTATGTGACGCGCATCAAAAGCGGCAGAGGCTTCTCCCTCCATGTGCCGCAGGAGCACCTTGCGTGGGAGGAGGGCACCACAAACCATCTGCCTGTGTTTATCTTTGACAGGGCCAACACCCCCATACCCGCGCGCACCCTTGATGACATCTTTTCGACTTACTAACTTTTTGATCACCAACTGATCTTACAGCCAGCGGCCGGCCCTGAACGGACCGTCGGCTGGTTTTTTCTACTGTCCACTATTCCTTGAACCATCTGACAGCCTTTCAGCCGCCATCTGACTTTTCAGCCGTCGGTTAGCCCATCAGCCGTCCCCTAGCCCTTTAACCGTCCCCACGTGCTTCGTGAAAACAGAATCAGAATCGGGAAAATCTCAAGCCTGCCCGCAAGCATATCCACGATCAGCACCACTTTTGACAGCACGCCAAAGCCTCCAAAATTGCAGGTAGGCCCCACCGCCTCGAGCCCCGGCCCTATATTGTTAAAGCAGGAAAGCACCGCTGTAAAGCTCGTCATGACCGAATACGGTTCGAGCGAGACCACAATTGCGCTGGCAAACAAAATGATCACATAGGCGGCCAGGTACGCATTGGTATTCTCCAGCACCTTCTCATCGACCATGTGGCCGTTAACCCGGACCACCTGCACCTTCTGCGGTGATATCGCGCGGCGCAGGTTCCTGCGCAGACCCTTGACGATGATGAGCACCCGCGCGCACTTAAAACCGCCTCCCGTACTTCCCGCACTCGCGCCAATGACCATCAGCCCCAGAATAATTGCTTTTGAAAAGGAGGGCCACAGGTCAAAATCCGTCGTGGCATACCCCGTCGTTGTCACGATACTCGCCACCTGAAAAGCCACATGGCGCAGCGTCTCCCCAAGGGTAGCGTAAAACCCTCCAAGATTCAAGGTAATCAACACAATACTCCCTATGACAACGCCCAGATAAAGCCGCAGCTCCTCGTCCTTCAGCACACTGCCAAACTGCCGCAGCAGCAACATATAGTAACAGCTGAAATTCACGCCAAACAGCAGCATAAAAATCGTACATACATTCTGAATATACGGGCTGTACCCTGCAATACTGTCATTTTTAATGCCAAAACCGCCTGTGCCAGCCGTGCCAAAAGCAGTGCAGACCGCCTCAAACAGCGACATGCCGCCAAATAACAGCAGCACAATATCCACCACCGTGAGCAGTATATAAATCAGATACAATATCTCCGCCGTCTTTTTCATCTTGGGCACAAGCTTTCCCACCTGCGGGCCCGGGCTCTCCGCGCGCAGCAAATGCATCGTAAATCCCTTGCTGCTCTCCCCGGAAGCACCCACAGCCAGTACAAACACCAGTACGCCCATGCCGCCCAGCCAGTGTGTGAAGCTCCGCCAGTACAAAATACTCATAGACAGGCTCTCAACCTCCGGCAAGATGGAAGCCCCTGTCGTCGTAAACCCTGCCACCGTCTCAAACAGCGCGTCCAGATAAAACGGAATCTCCCTGGAGATATAAAATGGCAGCGCCCCCAGCAAACTCATCACAATCCAGCTGAAACTGACACAGACAAGGCCCTCCCTCGCCTTAAACCCTCTCCTGCTGCCCCTGCAAAACAAAAGCAGCAGCAATGAGAGCAGCAGCGTGATGCATATACTCGCCGCAAACCCCATACACGCCATATCCTCCTGCTGGACCAGACCTATAATCAGCGACGGAACCATGAACACCGCCTCGACCAGCAGAATGTGTCCGATAAATCTGCCCATCATCTTGTAATTCATAATCTTTTTTCCCTTTTACCATACATTTTATTCAAAAATATCATTCAGCTTGTAGAGTACCCTGTCGGCGCCTGTCACCACAATCACCGTATCCCCCTCGACAAAGCTCGAATCACCGTTAGGAATCTCAAGCTGCGCACCGTGCATGATACATACCACCAGCACATTTTTCTTGATTTTCAGCTTTTTGAGCGGCTCCCCGCAGTGGTTCGTGCTCTTGTCCACCCGGAACTCCACCGCCTCGGCCTGCCCGTCTGCAATCATATACACAGTGAGTGCCGCCCCGGTCTGATTCTGCATGGCGCGCACGTACTGTACGATATTGTTACAGCTAAGCTCCTTAGGGCTGATGATGCTTCCCAGCGGAAGCGCGTCCAGGATCGTATTGTTTTCCAGCCGGCCAAGCTTTGTGATAACCTGCGGAACCTTGCAGCTGCTCCCGTACAGGGAGATAATAATGTTCATCTCATCCACGCCTGTGAGCGTCACCAGCGCGTCGCAGTCCGAGATCCCCTCATTGTCAAGAAGAAATTCCTTGGTGGCATCGCCGTGGATCACAGAGGCTTTCGGAAGCATATTGGCAAGCTGGACACACTTGTCATAATCCTGCTCCACAATCTGCACATTGACCCCGTTCCTTAACAGCATCTGCGCCAGATAAAAGCTCACACGCCCGCCCCCGCACAGGATCACGCGCTTGGCCTTGTGAGTGATAATCCCGAGATTTCTAAGGAGCGTCGTCAGTACATTCGTCGGCGCCGTCACAAAGATGCGGTCCCCCTCCATCAGCACAAAATCGCCGCCCGGCATGACCGCCTTACCGTTCCTGATGACAACGCATACCAGAATCTTGCACTTGACGATGCTGTAGAGATCATTCAGCGCGATATTGCACAGCTTGTGCCCTGCATCGACACGCAATTCCACGATCTCCACCCTGCCCTTTGCAAACGTATCGCGCTTTAGGAAGCCCGGATATTTGAGCAGCCGCTCGATCTCCACCGCCGCCTGCCTCTCCGGGTTAATCATCATGGAGAGCGCAAACAGCCCCCGCATCTTGAAGATCTGATCGGTATACTCCGGGTTTCTGATGCGCGCAATCGTATGGATATCAGGATTCATCCCGTGCGCCGTCATGCAGCAGAGCAGATTGACCTCATCCGCGTCTGTCACCGCAATCAAAAGCTCTGTCTCCCGGACTCCCGCCCGTTCCAGTGTCTCCATCGACGCGCAGTTTCCCTGTACTGCCATAATATCATACCGTTCCTCGGTAGACCCAAGCACCTTCTGGTTGGCATCAATCAGGGTCAGATCATACCCCTCCGCCGAGAGTTGTTTTGTCAGCATCGCACCTACCTTGCCATCACCTGCAATTATTATCTTCACGTCATTTCGTCCTCCTATAGTACAATCATGGCACAATCGCATGAAATCATAGTCCATATGTATATTATAGCACCTATCTATAAAAAGGCAATATCAATCAAACTCGAAGGTTCCTGCCATCGGGCAGAAAAGACAGCAAAAAACAGCGCATGCCCACGCATACGCTGTCTGATTGATCTATGACCTTTTTGTCCTATTTCTCTCTATTCTGTAATTACCCCAGTCTCCTCAGGGTGCAGCTTATCCTTGATCTTCTTGATCAGCTCCTCGATGGAGGAAGCCTCAATCTTCTCTGTCTCCTGCTTCTTCTCTACGACCTTCTCCTGCCGCTCCTTCTCTGCTTTCTTCTTCTCAGCGCGCTTCTCTTCCATGCGCTCCTGCTGTGTTTTCTTGTCTACCCTGCTGCCTTCTTCCATATCCTTGAGAAGCTTCACTGCGTATGACACGCTTCCGTCCTTATCCATCGTAATACTAAAGCCTTTGACCTTGTCCGCGTCCTCGCCAAGCTCCTCCTTCAAGGTGTCAAACTTGTCGCCTGCGCCGCTGATAATCGCCTCATATTCTTCCCTTGCAGCCGGATCTGTGGCCATCTTCTCTAACAACTCCGGGTTAATCAGCACACTGTACGCTTTGTCAGACAGGCTTGCATAGTAATCCTGCTCCTCATCTGTAGACCACTTCGCCACGGAAAACTCCATGTCCCCGTACTTCTCTCGAAGCTCTGAAAGCAGATTCTTTGCTGCATCACTAAGCTCGATACCCTCCTGCACACCATTTGCATCAAGTGCCTTGTAAGCAGATGACTCCGCCGGCTTTGGCTTGCTGTAGCCAGCCTTCACATCGCGCGTCTGTCCGCTGTACTCATATGTGTCCTTATCCGCATTTGTCTGTCTGCTGTCTGCTGCGGCCTTCCTGCTCTGTGTCCTTCTATTCACACCTGCAATATTTCCTGTAAAAGCTGCCTCGTCCTTGTTTGCCTGATTTGAGAAAAGACCTGTATTGTTCAGGATTGAACTGTAATTGATTCCATTCATGTTCATACCAACCTTTCTATTATTTATTCATAACAAATAGGGTGTCCATTCCCTACATTACCAGTTATTTTTAATATCGGCATTTTCCAGGCCAAACTTTATAGTCCAACGCCATCAAATACACATTTTTATGCCATAGCAGCCTGCCGCAGCCGCAGCAGAACTCTTTTCTCCAGACGGCTCACCTGTACCTGGCTCATCCCCAGATCCCCAGCCACCTGCATCTGCGTCCTGTTCTCAAAATATCGAAGCCAGATCAGATTTTTCTCTCTCTCATCAAGCTCTTCGAGGAGCCTTTCCAACAGCAGTCTGTTGACAATCTCCTCACTCTCCCCCTCCTGGCCTAGCATGTCTACCAGTTGCACCTCATTGCCGTCAGACTCATATATTGTCTTGTAGATCGACTCCACCTCCTGCCCTGCATTGAGTGCCGTGATGACGTCCTCAACGGCAAGTCCTGACTCTCTGCTAAGCTCCGACAGCACAGGCTCCCTTCCCGTGCGCTGCCAGAACGTCTCACGAATCTTTTGCAGCTGTCGTGCATTCTCCTTGATGCTCCTGCTGATCCTTATCATTCCATCATCCCTTAGAAATCTCCGAATTTCACCCATGATTACCGGCACCGCATAAGTTGAAAAGCATACCCCGTAATCCACATCAAACTTCTCAATCGCTTTCATAAGCCCTATCGCGCCAATCTGAAATAAGTCCTCGGTCTCTATACCGCTCATCGAACCCCTGCCTGTAAACCGCTTCACCACATGGTACACAAGTCCTGTATTCTTCTCGAATAGTTGTTCTTTTGCCTCCTTATCTCCATCCTGTGCCCTGCTAAAAAGTTCCCGCTCCTCCATATGTCACACCCTGCCGCTTCTATTCCACACTGCCGCCTGCAATACCGGTTCTGTCTCCTCCTGCCTGCCACCAAAACTTTTCCACATATGTACACACGTTCCCTCCCCGACATGGCTCTCCACCTCTAGCCTGTCCATAAATGCCTCCATAAAGGAGAAGCCCATACCGGACCGCTCATTTGCCAGACCTGTGGTAAAGAGTGGCTGCATCGCCTGTTCCACATCAGCGATACCAACTCCACTGTCAATAATCTCCACCGACAGCTCCTTGTCCGCAGAAATTGCAGCCCGCATGACAACGCGCCCTCCCCGCTCGCCATAGCCGTGTATGACTGCATTGGTGACTGCCTCCGAGACTGCGGTTTTCACATCCTCAAGCGCATCGATGGCCGGATCAAGTCTTGCCACAAATGCTGCGATTACCACGCGCGCAAGTCCCTCATTCTCCGATATGGCATCAAATTCCAGACATATTTCATTTTTTGTGTACTCATTCTCCATATTTATTCATTTTCCCTTTCTATATTTATAACCGTTTCCAAATCCAGTGCACGCCTCTAGACAGTATCTTTATCCGATTCCGGCAAAGTACTAGTACTCCATCCGGTCAGTATCTCTATAATCGACGACATCCCCGACGCTTTGAGTATCCTGCTGATGCGCTCGTTTGCATTGATCGCATAAACCTTGCCGCCAAAACAAGAAATCTTCCTGTACCTGCCGATGATTATCCCAAGCCCGGAGCTATCCATAAAAGTCGTATCCTCAAAATCAAACACAATATTTTTCACCTTATCATCTAGTATCAGCCTGTCCGCACACTCCCTGATGCCCGCGGCACCGTGATGGTCCACCTCCCCTGGCATCCTGATGCACAGATAATCGTCGATAATCGCATACTCCTCCATCTTCTTTTCCATTCATACTCCTCCTGTCCTGATAAAATTGATTCTCCGCGCCGGGCACCCGTCAGCTCTTGCTGACTTTTTCCTTTGGGTGACCGTGTGCAATCGAGTAAGGAAGAGCCATCTTCCATTACTCGTCGCGCCGGGCACCCATCAGCTCTTGCTGACTTTTTTCCTTTGGGTGACCGTGTGCATAAAAAAAGGACGCACCCATCCGGTATGTCCCTCTTTCGTGTATTCTGTGTGATTTTACTCACCCCTTATTTCCTTTATGTAGCCCTCTGATTTCCTCGCCTTTGCCGTATCCGGAAACTGCGCAATCACCTGCTCATAGATTTCTACCGCCTTGTCCAGATTCCCCTGTTTGTTGTAAGAATTGCCCAGATTGTACAGTGCCTCCCCGTTTGTCGGATCATACGAGTACGCCCGCTCCAGGTTCGTGATGGCTGTATCATATTCCTCCGCCCGGAACGCCGCATAACCGATATCATAGCTCTTCCTGGCCACTACCCTGCCTATGCTGTTTTTGAGTGCATCATATAGCGCCTTAAAGCTCTCTGTTGCCTCATTCTGCATGTAGTCGTTGTCAATCTTCTCCAGGGCGTCAGCGACAGCCATCTCGTCACCTGTCCCGTTCATGTGCATCAACACCGCCTCGATCAGCTCTGTGTTTGCCTGTATCTGTACCTTGTCCGCCTGTGCGGCACTCAGACTGCTCGACAGGGAATCCTTCTCTTGTGTCAACTCGTTGACCTTTGTAGTCAACTCGTTAATCTGCGCTGTCTTGACATCAAGCTGTTCACTCACTGCCCGATACCGCGTGTTGACATCATCCTGCGCCTGCTGTATTCTTGCCGGCAATACTAGAAACCATGCTATTCCCACACCGATCACCACGCCGATCAGCATATTCACTAGTGTCTGGAGCCAGGACCTGTCCTTTTTCCCCACTGGCTGTATCACCGTGTCATTGCCGCTCTGATATACGATCGCTTCTTTTTTCTTGCGCATGCGCTCTTCCTCTGACGGTGTCATCTCCTCCACCACCCGCAGATACTTTAGCGTCATTGTATTGTTCACATCGATACTGAGCGCTTTGTCAAGTTCCTTCTTCGCCTTTTCCCACTCCTGTCCCTTCAGGTACAGCAGTGCCAGAAGCTGCCTTGCCTGCACGAACCTTGGATTCATCGAGACTACTTTCTTGAGCTGTATCACGGCCAGATCAAGGCTGTCCTGCTGGCAGTATGTAAGTGCCATATTATATTTTTTGATCGTCTGGTTATATGCATCTAGTCTCCCGGGATTATTCTGCAGCATATCAATATAATCGTTTGCAATATTTTTCTCGCTTCTGGTATTTTTGCTGATAATCCACTGGCTTAGTGCCGCCACGACTTCACCGCGCTCGAAATACACAAGCCCCAGCAGATTTCTGGCATCGACATGACACCTGTCCATCTTCAGGCACCGCCGCAGGCTTGACACAGCACCCGACAGGTCCCGGACCTTTGCCTTATCCAGCCCGTCATTGTAGAGTCGGTTCGCCGCATGCATAATCTTCTTATACAATCCCACATCAGCCCCGCAACCAGTACAAAAATTCTTCTCTGTCAACAGACATCCGCAATTATAGCAATACATATCAAGCTCCCCTATTCTTCTTCCTTCGATTCCTTGACCAGATTTACCAGCACATCTGCAAGGTCTGTCACATCCTGATTATATACTGCATCCTCCACATCCTCTACCTCCAGGCTTGGATGGAATTTCTTCAACTCTTCCTCAAAATCTATCATTGTACTCCTCCATACTGCTCTCCACAATCCCTGCCAGATACAGCGAACCTACGATAAATACCCGGCCTGAAACGCCCCTGACTGACAGGCCAAAACCAAGTGCATCCTCAATCTTTTCATAAGTATATACCCTCTGTGTCTCCCGGCTGGCATACTTGACAAATATATTCCCAAGCTCCTCTAAGAAAGCCCCCCGCTCCCCCGGAAGCTGCGTGACTACAAAATCCGTTATCATCTCAAGTCCACAGAGCAACTCTATCATTTTGTCATACTGCTTATCCCTGACAGCAGAAAAAATAAGCACACACCTGTCATTCCCGGCGTTATTCCCGCCCCTGAAATCCGGCGACTGCCTTATGGACTGCACAAACGCCCGGATTCCGTCCTCATTGTGTGCTCCGTCAATAAATACCCCTTGCCGGATCTCCTCCATACGGCAGGGCCAGTGCATCGTCCTGATGCCCTCCCTTATGGCTTCTATCGTAATCTGATCAAATCCACAATCCCTTTTTAAGACCTCGCAGGTGCGGATGGCAACAGCCGCATTCTCTGCCTGATAAACCGCTGTCGTCTGCGCTATCAGTCTACCATAATCATAATAACGACTGACAACCGAAAAATCAATGAATTTTTTCTGAATTTCTTTTATTTTGTAGTCATTTTCCGACACTGTATGACATTTGCAGCCTTTTTCTGTCGCTTTTTTCCGAATCACACCAGAAGCCGCGGTCCTTCTGTCCGAAAATACGACAGGCACACCATGTTTGATAATCCCCGCTTTTTCGGCCGCAATCGCTTCGATTGTATCCCCAAGATAAGCCATGTGGTCAAGTCCGATCTCTGTGAGCACTGTCACTGCCGGATTTCTGACCACGTTGGTCGTGTCAAGGCGGCCTCCCAATCCGGTCTCCAGGATCATGATGTCAACCTCTGCCCGCACAAACACATATATGCCCATAAAGAACAGATATTCGAAATAGGTTGGACAGTATTCCGGACAGTTCCCGTGGTATACTGCAAGCCTGTCAGAAAGCCAGCAAAAAGCTTCCACAAATTCCTCTTCGGATATCATGTTGCCATCCACGCAAAAGCGCTCTCTCGTCGTTTGCAGATGCGGGGATGTAAACAGACCTGTCCTGTAACCGCTCGCCCTGCATATTCGCTGCAAAAAAGCACAGACAGAGCCCTTCCCGTTCGTCCCTGCCACATGGATCACCTTTCCCAGATTTTCCTCACGGTATCTGCCATTTTCACAGCTTTGTATATATGCATAAAATCCCTTTGTAGCCTCTAACGGGTTCTTTCTGGTAAATCTAGGGAGCTCCTCTAGAAAGTGTTCTACCCCGGCATAGCTGCGCAAATCCTGTCCGTTCACAATTCATTCCCTTTCTCTATATCTTTGTATCCATATATCCGGGCACCCGTCAGCTTCTGCTGACATATTTCCTTTGGGTGCCCGTGTGCATAAAAAGAGTCCGCCATATAACGCGAACCCTTTCGATATCTTATAACACTACGACCGTTCCAACAATAACACCATTCTGCGAGGAATACTCCATAAAACTTGTATCCCTGTTAATCACCATTCTGTTATCGTCGATACTGATTACCGTTCCCTTATGTACATTTCCACTGATCCGGATTTTCGCTTCCCTCGATTTCAGAATAATGCGCTCAAGGTCATCCACCTGTTTCTTTGCCCTGATGCACTTGATATAAATATCGCTCTTTTTCTTCTTTAAATCATCGAGATGCGCCTGCAACTGCTCGCTAAGCTCCCCAGTCTGCTGCCTGACACGCAAAATCTTTGCCATGCCGGCTGCCACCTCATCAAGCTCCTGGTTCAGCTTCATGTACTCCTCATTCATCGAGATGCGCTGTTCCATAATCTCGGGCATGACCCCTACATGGATTCCGGTCTTAATCTCCGACTGGTTTCCGGCATTCTGGCAGTTCACACCCATCATTGCATGCACATACCCGCCCGCAATCAAACCTTTCTTGCCTGTGAGCGTAATCTGGTCTCCCGCAGTCACCTTGGAATTGAGTATGACATTGGACTGTACATTTCCGCCCGCACTGACGTTCGCATACTCGATAAATTCCGTGAATATGTCACCACCCGCGACAATTGCACCCTTGCCAGCACCCTGCATACCGCGCTTGAGACACACTGTACCGCCCGCCGAGATGCTAGCCGACTCGACAACGCCCTCGACCGTAAGGCTCTTTCCTGCACGCACCGTGACACCTGCCTCCACATTTCCGTGTATGATGACATCCCCATTAAAATCCACCAGCGCATTGTTGGCATAATCACATCCGCCCTGGATCTCATACACTTCCACCACAGACAGCTTGTTGTCGCCGTCGTACTCAATCTTGCCGGACTTTGCCGCATAATATTTGTTTTGGTCCTCTGCATTGCTGATTCCCTTGCCGGTGAGCGGCCTTAACTCCTTATAGGTATTGGCCTTTTCAACCGCACCTGTGACATCCCTTCCTGCCATCCCCTGCACAGCCGGATGGTACACTGCAAGCAGCTGCCCTTCCTCCACATTCTGCACCAGGGACATGCTCCTGTAATCCACCGTCCCGTCCTGACGAATCTCAGGCTTTGGTTTTTCAGTATTAAAGAAAAATTCAAAATACCCCGCTCTTCCTGGCTCGCCCTTTTCACTTGACGCAATCTTCACTTCACGGTCATATATCTGTTTCTTACACATCGCGGCAACGTGTGATTCATTGATGCCCGCAACCACTCCGTTGAGCTGCAGGTATCTCATAATTTCTGGCTTTTCATACCTTGTGCCTTCCTCCGGTGCGCACAAGTAAAGCCACGCTTCCTTTTTATCCTCTGCTATCCTGACATAAGATTTGACATTAACCATTTGTTCACCTCCGAGAAGGCACCCTTGCCCCTTTATGTCTATATTGTACCACCATTTACCTTAGTTGCGCAAGCCGTTCTAGAATTTGTTCCTTCATTTGTACATATTTTGCTAATTTTCCCTTTTCCTCTGCAATCTTCGCCTCGGGCGCCTTCGACATAAACTTCTCATTGTTCAGCATACCATTGACGCGCGCAAGCTCGCTGTCAAGACGCTTTGACTCCTTCTCTAACCGCTCAATTTCCTGCGCGATATCGACAAGTTCCGCAAACGGGATATAAATATTCGCATTTGCAATCACCACGGACACAGCATCGTCAGCGATGCCAGTCCTGTCACACTGGACTGTGACCTTAGATGCCCCGGCAAGCGACGCAAAAAACAGTTTTCCCCCCTCAAAGGTCCTCCTGATGTCAGCCTGGTCGGATACTACAAACACTTGCGCTTTTTTAGAGGGGGGGACATTCATCTCTGTCCGCACATTCCGTATGCCGCGCACAGCCTCCTTGATAATTCCGATATCCTTCTCGTCCTTCTCAAAATTGCGCGACGCCATATATACTGGCCACTGCGAGATCATGATGGACTCCTCCTCGGACTGGAGTGTGCAGAAGATTTCCTCCGTGATAAACGGCATAAATGGATGCAGCAACTTGAGCGCATCAATTAACACATTTTTAAGCGTCCACAGCGCCGCATTCTGTGACGCCCTATCATCGGAATTATAGAGTCTTGGCTTTACCATCTCAATATACCAATCGCAGAACTCGTCCCAGATAAAATCATAAATTTTCTGGACTGCGATCCCAAGCTCAAAGCTCTCCATATTCTCCGTAACCTCTTTGACGAGACTGTTTAACTTTGATATGATAAAACGGTCCACAGACTCTAAAGCTTCTGACGCATCCGCAGGCTCTTTTCCCTTCATATTCATCATGATAAAGCGCGACGCATTCCAGATCTTATTGGCAAAATTCCTGTTTGCCTCCACCCGCTCATAATAAAAACGCATATCGTTTCCGGGCGCATTTCCCGTAATCAACGTCATCCTAAGCGCATCTGCGCCGTACTGTTCAATCACCTCCAGCGGGTCGATGCCGTTGCCCAAGGACTTTGACATCTTTCGGCCCTGTGAATCGCGCACCAACCCGTGGAAAAGCACTGTCTTAAAAGGCTTTTCCCCCATGTGCTCATAACCTGAAAAGATCATACGAATAACCCAGAAAAAAATTATATCATACCCTGTCACAAGCACATCTGTCGGATAAAAATATTCCAGATCCGCTGTCCTGTCCGGCCAGCCAAGTGTCGAGAATGGCCACAGCGCCGACGAAAACCACGTGTCGAGTGTGTCTGGATCCTGTGTGAAATGACTGCCGCCGCACTTTGGACATGTCCCTGGCATGCTCTTTGCCACAACAATCTCACCGCAGTCATCGCAATAATATGCCGGGATCCGGTGTCCCCACCACAGCTGCCTTGAGATACACCAGTCCTTGATATTATCGGTCCAGTTGTAATAAATCTTGTCCATTCTCTCTGGAATCAGCCTGATATCACCGTTTCTGACCGCTTCCACAGCCGGTTTTATAAGCTCGTCCATCTTCACGAACCACTGCTGCTTTACAAGCGGCTCGATCGTCGTCTTGCAGCGGTCATGCGTGCCTACATTGTGACTGTAGTCCTCCACCTTTACGAGAAGCCCCATGCCCGCAAGCTCTTCCACGATCGCCTTCCTCGCCTCGTAGCGCTCCATGCCCGCGTATTTCCCGCCATTTTCATTGATTGTCGCATCATCATTCATAATATTGATGACCGGAAGGTTGTGTCGCCTGCCAACCTCAAAGTCATTCGGATCATGCGCCGGAGTAATCTTGACAACGCCTGTCCCAAATTCCATATCGACATAAGTGTCCTCGACAACCGGAATCTCGCGATTCATCAGCGGCAGCAACAGCTTCTTTCCCCGCAGATGGGCATACCGCTCATCCTCCGGATGAATCGCCACCGCCGTATCGCCAAGCATAGTCTCTGGCCTGGTCGTCGCAAATGTCAGATACTCGCCAGACTGGGAACCGTCGTCATTCAGAACGGGATATTTGATGTGCCACAAATGTCCCGCCTGCTCCTCGTACTCAACCTCTGCGTCCGATATAGATGTATTACACGTCGGACACCAGTTAATCATCCTGGCACCCTTGTAGATATAGCCTTTCTCGTGCATTTTACAAAAAACTTCTGTGACCGCCTTATTGCAGCCCTCATCCATCGTAAAGCGCTCCCTGTCCCAATCACACGATGAACCAAGCTTCTTAAGCTGACTGATGATCCGCCCGCCATACTCCTTTTTCCAGTCCCATGCGCGCTCGAGAAACTTCTCGCGGCCAAGATCATGCTTGTCAATCCCTTCCTCCTTGAGCTTCTCGATAATCTTAACCTCCGTGGCAATGCTTGCATGGTCCGTCCCGGGCTGCCAGAGCGCATTGTAGCCCTGCATCCTCTTAAAACGGATCAGAATGTCCTGCATCGTGTTGTCCAGCGCATGCCCCATATGAAGCTGTCCTGTAATATTTGGCGGCGGAATCACAATTGTAAATGGTTTCTTACTCTGATCCACCTCCGCGTGAAAATACTTCTTATCAAGCCATTTCTGATAAATCCTGTCCTCTAAGCCATGTGGGTCATAGGTCTTAGCCAACTCCCTGTCCATACAGTTCCCCTCCTAAATAACGTATATTGAAAGCATGAAAAAACCCTTTACTGTAAACTCCACAGCAGAGGGCGAATAATCTGACGCAACCTTTCGCGAATAAATTTGTTTTTTAATATAGTATTAAATCTCCTGTGAAATGTCAAGAAAATTTATTTATTTTTAATATATAATCTTGTGTTCAGACATGTTATAATAGCGTCAGGTATTACGCCTGCACAAATGGGCATAACTACCATAGCCTACCAAACAAATTAAAAACAGGTACGAACGCGGCCCCTGGGCCCACAAGGACACTGTAAACAAGGAGGAATCCCCACGTGGATAATACATATTCTACTAAACAACGAATTAAAAAAATGGCTGTATATACCTCAGCCGCAATGATTTTCTCAGCCGCCCCGGCACTGTCCGCACACGCTGCTGACATAAATAGCCAGACACAGGAATCACCTATCCCAGACAGCAATTCATCCAGCACAGAGGTCCTTCCCGCGCAACCTCCTGCCGATACCAGCCAGTCAGCGACAGACGGCGACACAGTCATTGTCACATCACAACCCGAACCCACTGACCAGGGC
>CAJUQZ010000016.1:0-951 GCA_910588755.1 uncultured Lachnospiraceae bacterium
TCCACCGGACGTTATCCGGCATCCTGCCCTGCGAAGCCCGGACTTTCCTCACCTTACCAGAATTCTCCAATAAGCCGCGATCATTTACCACAGTTGCCGCAACCTATCGTAACACATCGCATCTGTTTTTTCAAGCCCCGTTTGTGTTTTTCATACCTTAAAGCAACTGCCGCCCACAAACTCCCGCACAATGGAGTTTTTCGGAAGCTCCTCTGTACCCACGCCCAGAAAATAACTTAGGAATTTCAGGAGGCGCACTGCCTCAAAATACTCTGGCTCCCCCTTTTCAATACTATAGAGCAACGGCTCTGCAAAAGGCTTGAGCACTGCAAGCTCGTAGATCAACGCCGAGTTAAACATGGCGTCTGCACTCTCCTGAAACGGAAAAATATTCTCCGTCTCCCCGTTTCTCACAGATGGCCACATCTGGATCGTACGCTTAGCTGTGGCGCCTCTTGTCCTTGCATCACGCACCAGCCGTCTAAGCAGTCTACCGTCCGTGGTCGGAATGCGGTTGTGCTCATCGACATTCAGTGTCGTGAGCGCGCTGATATAGATTTTATATTTGCTCTCATCTGGAAGCGCGTAGGACATCTTGTCATTCAACCCGTGGATTCCCTCGATAACAAGGATGTCATCAGGACCTAACTGCTTGAAATTTCCCTTGTACTCCCGCTTTCCTGTCACAAAGTTAAAGGAAGGAAGCTCCACCCGCTCCCCTGCAAGCAGCGCACACATGTCATTATTGAACTGCTGTGTATCAATCGCCTCAAGGCACTCAAAGTCATAATCACCGTTTGGCTGTCTGGGCGTGTTCTCCCTGTCAACAAAATAATCGTCCGCGGCAATCGGATGCGGTGTCAGGCCATGTGTCCTAAGCTGCACGGACAGCCGATGTGAAAAAGTTGTCTTTCCCGATGAGGAGGGACCTGCAATCATGACAAACTTAAC
>CAJUQZ010000016.1:961-22057 GCA_910588755.1 uncultured Lachnospiraceae bacterium
ATCGGAGGCAATCTCACTGATCCTGCGCTCCTGCAGGGCCTCCTGGACAAGCACAAGTTCATTAAAGCCACCCTTCCGGATCTGGTCATTTAAATCGCTCACGGTATCCACACCAAGCTTTTCGCCCCAGTCCGACGCAATCTCCATCGACTTAAAGAGCTTTGGCATCGGCTGAAACGGTTCCAGAACCGTAGGATTTTTCTTATTTGGCAGGATCATCACCAGACCATTTTCATATTTCTGCAAATCAAAATACTTCACATAGCCAGTACTTGGAAGCATGAAGCCATAATAGTAATCATAATAACCATCCAGATTATAAACATTGACCGTCGAGCTTCCCCTGTAGCGAAACAAGCTGACTTTATCTGTCATCTTCTGCTTTGCAAACAGGGCATTTGCCTCATCAATCGGCATGGACTTCTTGATCACACAGAAATCCTTGTCTATGTACTCTTGCATCTTGGCCTTGATCTTTGCAACAATCTCGTCCGTAAACGCAAAATCACCCTTCTTGGCACAGTAATACCCACTCCCGATGGCAAACTCCATCTTGATCTTCTCGATCTTATCCATACCGACCACCTCACTGATTGCCTTCATCAGTATGATGGTAGCCGTGCGGTTGTATGTCTTGTGTCCGGTGTCATCTGCCATTGTGAGAAACTCCACTGTACAGTCCTGGTCAACCTTCTTAAACAGCTCCTTGATCTTGCCGTTTCTGACAGCCAACGCGATCTGGTAAGGATAATTTTTCTGGTATACCCCGGCAATCTCACCAAAAGTCACCCCGGCAGGATATTCCCTGGTCTTTCCGTCCACTGTTACCAGAAAGCTCTTTCTGCTTTCGCCACCTCTATCCATCTCATTTTCCCCCTTTCCATACACGCCCTCTATACCACGACAAAGGGCTCACTGATCTCTGCCTTGTACACCTGTATCCCCGGCAGCTCTCTTTTGATATAAGCTTCCATATAAGGAATAAAAATCTTCTCAATGCCATAGTGCCCTGCATCAATCACAGCGATTCCCTGCGCCACTGCATCAATTCCTTCATGATGGTCAACATCCCCTGTTATCATCACATCGGCACCTACATTCAGGGCATCCTGTATGTAATCCCCGCCAGAGCCTGGCATCACTGCCACCGTCCCGGCAATGTCCTCCAGGTTGCCAAACACCCTGACATTCGGCACATGAAATTTTTCCTTCACAAGTGCTGCCAGCTCCATCACGCGCATACATTTTTCCAGTCTGCCCACCCGGCCGCAGCCTTCCTTTGAAAGCGCATCCTCATATGTGACATTCAGCACCTGCCTATCTTTCAGAGAAAGCGCGTCAGCTGCCGCATCTGCCATACCCATCACATCAAAATTGGTATGCATGGCATAGTAACTGATGTCATTTCTAATCAGCTCACAGACACGTCGCCCGATAAAATCATCTGTGTTGACCCTGCTCATCTTCTTAAAAATCAGCGGGTGATGCGTGAGCAGCAAATCTGCCCCCAGACGCACCGCCTCTCCAATCACGACATCTGTTGCGTCCAGGGCAATATAGACAGTCCGAACCTCCTTGTCACGCCGGCCCGCAAGTAGACCGATATTATCCCACTCCTCCGCAAAGACCTGTGGAGAAAGAGACTCAAGTTTTTCAATGATATCATAGCATTTCATATGCGTTCTCCATCCATCACAGTAAACTATTTATATTTGTAATAGCAATACAGGCAAAACACAATGTCACCAAGCTTCTCGTCAAGCTCCTCCACACGCTGCTGCTGCCTGTCTGTCAACGCGCCCTGGCTTAGCAGATTGTTCCTGATATTCTCAAAATTTTCCTTCTGCCAAAGCAGATACCGCTTTAAGACTGGATGCGCCATAGCCAGAAGACATGGACCATATGTATCCTGAACCCTTGTCAGCCGTCTCGCCTCTTTCCTGGATATTTCCGAGATGTGAAATGGCTGTCTGGACGCCGGAATCCCATTGATATAGACACCACTTTTTTTGCATTTTTGTTCCAGGCTGTCGCTGATCTGCCATTCAAGCTTCCCGAAGGCTCCTGGCAGTGCGCGCATCATCGGATAATATTTCCCGTCCTCGTAGATGATATCTTCCCTGTCTATCCGATATCCCTTTTCCCGCAGATAGCTGCGCACCTCCAAAAGTTCTGACTGGGGTTGTAATATAACCTGCTTCATCCCTCCAATCAGCTTTTTGCCCTGTTCGAGTATGGATATAACCAGCCCTCCACCCATTCCTGCGCAGATGATCCCTTCCGCTTCACCTTCCTTGAGTGCGCCGACACCGTCCGAAAGTCTAGTCTCGATATAATCCTGCAGGCAAAAGTCCACAATATTATGTTTTGCCCTGTCCAATGGCCCGCTGTTGATATCCATTGCAATCACATGCCTGCATACGCTGCTTCTTACGAGCTCTATCGCGATATAACCGTGATCACACCCGATATCCGCTATGCTTTCACAGGGCTGCACAAGTCCCGCCACAGCCCTCATTCTATCCGATAACAGCATCTTACGCTTCTCCTAATCCAAAAAATCCTTTAACTTGCGGCTTCTTGAAGGATGACGCAGCTTCCTTAATGCCTTGGCCTCAATCTGCCGTATACGTTCCCTTGTGACATTGAACTCTTTGCCAACCTCCTCTAACGTCCGCGCCCTGCCATCGTCTAGACCGAAACGCAGGCGAAGCACTTTCTGCTCTCTTTCCGTCAGCGTTCCAAGCACTTCCTGGAGCTGTTCTTTCAACAGCGTAAAAGCGGCGGCGTCTGCCGGAACCGGAACATTGTCATCCTGTATAAAATCTCCGAGATGACTGTCCTCCTCCTCGCCAATAGGTGTCTCCAGCGATACAGGCTCCTGTGAAATCTTGAGAATCTCGCGCACACGGTCCTCAGGCATATTCATCTCCTTTGCAATCTCCTCAGGCGTCGGTTCCCGCCCCAACTCCTGAAGCAGCTGCCTACTCACACGGATCAGCTTGTTGATTGTCTCTACCATGTGGACCGGAATACGGATTGTCCTTGCCTGATCTGCGATTGCCCGCGTAATTGCCTGGCGGATCCACCATGTTGCATATGTGGAGAATTTGTAGCCCTTTCTGTAATCAAACTTTTCCACGGCCTTAATCAGTCCCAGATTTCCCTCCTGTATCAGATCCAGAAACAGCATACCACGCCCGACATACCGCTTAGCGATACTCACCACCAGACGCAGGTTTGCCTCCGCAAGCCTCTTTTTTGCGTCCTCGTCCCCAAGCTCCATCTTCTTGGCAAGCTCAATCTCCTCGTCCGCGCTCAAAAGTGGAACCTTACCGATTTCCTTGAGATACATTCTGACAGGATCCTCGATGCCCACGCCGTCTGGCACAGACAGATCGATGTTTTCCACATCCATATCCTCGTCATCCACCAGCAGCAGGTCATCATCAGGTAAGTCATCGTCATCATCCGTAATGCGAAGCACATCTACATTATTCTGTTCAAGCGTCTCGAGAATCCGCTCAAACTGCTCCTCCTCAAGCGTCATATCCTTAAAGAAATCGCTGATCTCCTGGTACTCCAGCACATTTTTCTTCTTTCTTGCCATCGACAGAAGCTCTTTTAATTTCGCATCAAATTTTGCTTGTGTGTTTTCATCCATTCTGGTCAATCCTCCATACCATATTATTTTTATCCTTATTTTAAAGAAATATGCGTTTTGCTAAGTTCTTCCAGCGCTTTTTTCCCCTCAATCATTTTACTGAGTGCGGTGATATCCACTCCCGACCGCTCCCTGTAATACTCATAGCTATTTTTCTTCACATTGAAAAGGATATCATGGAAAGCCTTCTCCCTGGCTTGCTCGCTCTCCAGCTCCGGGAGGCTTGCCGTAAACAACGATGCTGCCTCGCTCTGATCCTTTTCCTCCTCAAACATATTGATGATGCTTGCCGGATTGAACACATTTTTCTCAATATCCTCAAACATCCGCCTAGCCACTTTGCTGTACAGCTCCACCGTAAAATCCTCCGCAGAAAGATAGCCCTTTATCTTATTGTAGAGCTGCGGGGAATCCGTCAGCCATGTGAGCAACAGACGCTGTGATTTCCTGGCACGCTCCTCTGGTGTATTCTTGCTTCTGCTCTGTATTCCCGATCTGGGGCGCTCTGCTACCTGCACCGCATAGCCACCCGTCTTTGCCGCCATGTTCACAACCAGCTTTCTCAGATTGTCAAATCCTATATGGTACTTCTCTGCCACGGCCTCGATGTAGTTCTCGCGCTCCACATCCTCTCCAAATTCGCAGAGTTTCCCCGCAATCTGGTTGTGAAAGTTGGTCTTTCCCTCCGGGTCGTTTAAGTCAAACTCTCGCTCTAGCATCCGCACTTCAAACATAAAGGAATTTTCCGCATGGTCTATGCGTTCCTGAAAAGCCTCCTGCCCCAGATTCTTGATAAATTCATCGGGATCTTTGTACGGTGACATGTTGATGATCCTGCCTGACATTCCCGCCTCGCGGAGAATCCGGATCGCGCGCAGCGCCGCCTTCACACCTGCACCGTCACTGTCATATGCCAGCAGGACATCCCTTGTATACTTCTTGATAAGTCCCGCCTGTCCCGGAGTAAATGCTGTTCCAAGTGATGCCACCGCCTGCGTAAATCCTGCCTGGTGCATACTGATAACATCCATGTACCCCTCACATAATATCATATTCCCGGTTCTAGCTGTGCGCGCATAATTCATGCCGTACAGATTCCTGCTCTTGTCAAAGATTTCCGTCTCCGGCGAGTTCAGGTACTTAGGGCCATTGTCCGAACCACCCATAATACGCCCGCCAAATCCTATGACACGATGGTTGATATCCTGTATCGGAAACATCACGCGGTTCCAGAACTGTGTCGTCGTCCCCCGGCGCTCATCCATCTTTGCCAGCCCTACATCGCGAATCAGGTCATCCGTGTAGCCCTTCTGGTGCAGATACGCCAGCAGTTCTTCCCCCCGTGCCGGCGCATATCCCAGACCGAAATTCCTGCACGTCTCCCCGGAGAGCTGACGCTTGTCCAAGTATTCCTTTGCCTTTGCGCCCCGCTCGCTGCGCAGCATGACATAATAGAATTTTGCCGCCTCTTTATTGATCTCAAGCAATCGCTGGCGTCTGCTCTCGCGGCGCCTGGCCTCCTCGGAGTACTCGGCCTTTGGCAGCTCCACGCCAGCCTTCTCGGCAAGCTGCTTCAATGCCTCTGGAAATGTACAATTCTCATATTTCATCACAAAAGTAATCACATTCCCGCCCTCACCGCAGCCAAAACACTTATAAATCTGCCTTGCGCGGTTCACGGAAAAGGAAGGCGTCTTCTCGCCGTGAAAAGGACAGCAGCACATGTAATTGCTACCCTTCTTCTGCAATGCGATATAACAGGAAATCACATCGACAATATCGTTCTTCTGCCGAACCTCCTCAACCAGTTCCTCTGGATAATACATGAATCTCCAACTCTCTTTCTAATATCCCATCCAAAACTTCGGTATGTATATTTCTTCATACAGAGAAATCGCAAACCGGTCTGTCATGGAGCTTATGTAGTCACACACTACCTTCTCACGCGGCTCACCCTGCAGCCCCAGCTCCACAAAAAACTTTGGCAGCGCATTTGTATGGCTCATAAAATATTCATACAGCGTCTTGACCAGTGACACCGCCTTCTTCTCCTCACACTTTGCCACCGTATTGCTGTATACCTTATCAAACATAAAGCGCCGCAAGTTGCGCATGCCAAGCTCCACCTCATCTGACATCCGCACGTCAGCTGTCCCCTTGCTCTGTGTCACGATATCATGGATAAAATTGTTGAGGCGCTCCCTCGGACTGTAGCCGATAATCTCCCCAATCTCCCGCGGAATGTCTCGTTCCTTTAAGATGCCCGCACGCACGGCATCGTCCATATCATGGTATGTATACGCAATCTTGTCTGAGAAGCGCACCACCTTCCCCTCCAATGTTGCCGGCATACTAGAAGTCTGGTGGTTTCTGATTCCGTCCCGCACCTCCCATGTCAGATTCAGGCCCTCGCCGTCCTTCTCTAGAAGCTCCACAGTGCGCACACTCTGTTCATTGTGCTTGAAGCCATATGGACAAATTTCATTCAAAGCACGCTCCCCCGCGTGCCCAAAGGGCGTGTGTCCTAGATCATGCCCCAACGCAATCGCCTCCACAAGCTCTTCATTTAACTGCAGCGCCCTTGCGATAGTCCTCGCATTCTGTGATACCTCAAGCGTATGTGTCAGTCTTGTTCTATAATGATCGCCCTCCGGCGACAGGAAAACCTGTGTCTTATCCTTGAGTCGCCGAAACGATTTGGAATGGAGTATCCTGTCCCTGTCCCGCTGAAATACAGGTCTGATATCGCACTGCTCTTCCTCCCTGTCCCTGCCCTTTGTGCGTGCACTGAGTGTCGCATAAGGGCTTAGATACTCACTCTCCCACTGTTCAAGGTTTTCACGTATTGTCATGTCAATCCCCCGTATTTTACTCACTGACCTGCCCGCCGCGGCGAACATTTCCCTATTTCATATATTCCGCACAGATTCCATAATTCCTTTTTTTATCTCAATTTCTACAGATTTTTACCAAATTCCAGCTCAACGTAATCTCCCATAGCATGTTCGGCCCTGATAAACAATATCAGGTGATTGTCCCTGATCGCAGAAAAGCCCGCTGGAACCATATCCAGATTGTCAAAATCAACGTCGTAGTCCAGCAGCGTTATGGCATAGTCTGTCATTGCACCATTATTCAAAAAAGCAGAAAAGTCTGCCATATCGACACCCTCATTTATAATGGTATAGCCATCCGCCTGCTCCAGACACGTCACCACATAGGCCATGTCTGAAATATTTTTCAACCGCACATTCTTTCCTGTATCCAGGTCAATATTCAGCGTTTTGACAATCCTGTCTGGGTATGCACTGCCGGTATAACGTGCCGTTCCCCTAAAAATAAAAGAAACGATGCCGCTTCCTTTTGTAGCAGTCTCGTACACCAGTTCATAGGCGCTCAGATTTTCGTCCTGGATTGTATCCACCACAGCCCTTCTGATCTGTTCGTTGATTTCCTGCTGCATTACTGCGTCGGCCATACCCGCAAGACATGGATATTCCACGCGCACGGTGCCGTTCTCATACACTGTAGTTTCTATATTATATGTAATATCGTTGCCATCTGCCGCGCGGTCTGCATATGGCTCAACCATTTCTGTCTCCTCCTCCGTGACGGCCATTGTCTCCTCTCCTGTTGTCTCCCCTTCCGTTGCATTGGTTTCATCCCGCACAATCACCTGTGTCTGCTGGTCGTAGAGCAGGGCGTCAAAATCCTCTATAACAGGCACTTCTGATTCTTCTTGCGCTGCATTCCGTCCACAGCCTGCTGCTGCCAGCATAACCAGAATGGATATGCTGATGATTCTTAGGTACTTTCCCATAATATTTTCCTCACTTATTTGATTCTTTTTATTTGATTCTTTTTATTTCATTCTTTTTATTTCATTCTTTTCATTTCATTTTTATTTTGATTTTCTATTTCGTTCCTTTATTTTACTCCATTTATTGTTTCCAGACGAAAAAACTCTGGAATCCAGTTCATTCCAGAGCATATCCCTATTTCTTTGTATACTTATATTATGCGCACAAACACGCAATATTGCGCAAAACCTAACCTACTGTACCTTAAGCTGCGTCATAAAATGCGGAAGATGGGACTTGAACCCACACGTCGTTACCGACACAAGATCCTTAGTCTTGCCTGTCTGCCAATTCCAGCACTTCCGCAAACAAGATTTATCTTATCCCATATCCGTATTTTTGTCAACTGTTTTTTATAAAAAATACCGTTACTGAATATACCATTATATACTAACCTGTTCAAAATATTCTGGCTCAACCTTCCTGGTAAGCCATACCCCATTCTCGGACAGATAAAAGGGAATCCCCTCCCGGTCCATGCGGCCGCTGTGTATTTTGAGAACAATCGGCTTTCCATGCCGTTTTCCCACATTGACTGCTGTCTCGATATCCTTTGACAGATGCACGTACAAACGTGACATCGGTTTAAGCCCCTGTCTCTGAATACTCTCATAAAACCTGACAGCTGTCCCATGATACAGAAATTCCGGCGGCGCCTGCTCTTTTAACCCAACATCGACTGCAATACTGTGACCCTGGTTTGCACGGATCAGGGTCTTATCCTCATTGAACGAATATCGCTGTTTGTTGTCTGTCCTGACGATCTCTTCCAACATGGCCATATTTATCTTTCTTCCAGTTCTCTCGATCCCTGCCAGCAACTGCTCCACATCCGCCCAGCCGTGTTCGTCGAGCTGAATATATGCCGCCTCCGGACGGTGACGCAGAACAAGGCTGATGAATTTCCCCATACTGTCTTTGTTATTATTCATAATACACCTCCGTATTTTTACACTTTTCCATTGTACATCACGCATTCTCAATCCTTTTACCAACTCTATTATACAACAGATACAATCTTTTGAAAACAGACTTTTCCATCTTGCCTTTTTCCTGCTGGTAATGATATACTGAAACAGTCACAATTCTATATTATACAAGGAGATTTTACTATGTTGCCAAATCGAAATACAGCAGAAGATTTATTAAAAGACGCAGAACAATGCAACCCTGGTGCATGGGTAAGCCACAGCAAGTTCACCGCATATTGTGCAGAGCGGATTGCAGGGGCATGCGCGGACATGGACGGCGAAAAAGCTTATATTTTAGGACTTTTGCACGATATCGGCAGAAAATTTGGCGTAAAGCATCTGTGTCATATCTATGACGGTTATCATTACATGCAAAAGCTAGGCTACGATGAAGCCGCCAAAATCTGTCTGACACACTCTTTTAGTATCCAGAATATTCAGGACTACATAGGCCAATTTGATATCAAAGACGATGAGATTCGGGAACTGGAGGAAGCGTTATCAGCGGCAGAATATGACGACTATGATCGTCTGATCCAGCTCTGCGACAGTATAGCCGGCGCCGAAGGGATCATGAAGATGGAGGACCGCATGGCAGATGTGGCGCGCCGATACGGCAGCTACCCACAGGAAAAATGGGATAAAAATATGGCCTTAAAAGACTACTTTTCTGTAAAAGCCGGAAAGGACATCTACGAATTGCTGTAATGTTTTGAGAAACTTTTAGAATTTCCTTGATTTGTCCATATACTTAGAGGTAAGATATAAGTATTGGCGGACACAAAACTGCCTATTATTATAAGAAAGGTTTGGTATACTGCCCTATGACAGACAAAGAAACAAATGGTTACGATGATGAGGAAATGACTGTTGAGCTCGAGCTCGATGATGGCCAAATCGTCAACTGCGCAGTCATCACGATTCTGACTGTTGATAAAAGAGATTATATTGCCCTGCTTCCACTTGACGAGGACGGAAACAACGACAAGGGCGAAGTATGGTTTTATCAGTATGAGGAGGATGAGGCGAATCCTGATGCAGAGCCTAAGCTGACCTATATTGACGATGACGAAGAATATGAAAACGTTGCAGATGCCTTTGACGAGTATCTTGACAATGTCGAGTTCGACGAGCTCATTGACAGCACAGGCGAACAGGAAAAATAATAATACTGGAGGGATATAATAAATGGAAACAAATGAAAAAGCTCTTCTCATTGACAGGCGCTACACCTGTCCAGTCTGCGATAAGCAGATCCGTTCTAAGTCCGTGAAATCCAACTCGGCAAGGTTTGTCAATACAATGGCAGACTTAAGGCCAATTTACAGCAATATCAATATAACAAAATACGATGCTGTCTGCTGCCCGAACTGCGGTTATGCCGCCCTTACCCAGAATTTCAACAACATCTCGTCAACCCAGCGCAAACTTATCCAGACTAAAATACAGACCAACTACAAATCCCATGAGGAGACAGAATGTGATTTCTATACAACAGAAGTTGCAATCAGCCGCATGAAAATGGCACTGCTGTGCACAATCACTAAGGAGGCAAAGGACAGTGAAATTGGCAATGTATGTCTGAGGATCAGCTGGTTATATCAGGATCTGGCTGACGAAATTCCAGAGGATGCGCCCGATGCGGCTTCCAAAAAAGAGCTGTATCTAAAGGAAGCGGAAAATGCGGCGATGAAATCCTATCAGCACCTGACAAATGCCCGCATGAATGAAAACTACCCGATTGCAGGCATGAACGAAACTACCCTTGACTACCTCCTGTCGTATTTTGCGTACAAAAAGGGGGATTACCAGGCTGCCATGCAGTTTTTATCAGGTGTTGTCTCCAACCGAAGCACCAGCCCTCGGCTAAAAGACAAGGCGCTGGAACTCAAGGACGTGATCAGCCAGGCGAAGGGACAGGAGTCATAAGCTCATCGAGAAAACGGGAGGGCAGGAGGTTTCCTGCCTCTTTTTCCTGTATATAGAAAATGAACAGATACTCCTTTGCGCGCGTCATCGCCACATAGAACATTCTGCGCTCCTCCTCGAGCTCACTGTCTGTGACTGCCTTTTTGTGCGGAATCACGCCTTCATTTACATCGGGAGGCACCACGACTTTCCATTCTAGACCTTTCGAAGCATGCATTGTCACCATACTGACCGCATCGGTATCCATCTGCTGTCTGCGCTCCTGCTGCATGATTTCCTGCAGCACGACATCATAATCCTGAATCTGTTCTAGCCATTCTGAAATCGTCTCAAACCCCCTAGCTAACTGCATCAGTTCGTCCAACTCCTCAAAATCCTTTGTCACATCACGATTTTGTTCCTTTGCCTGCTTCTTCAGAAAAGCCTCATACCCGATTCCTTTCCGGATATAATTCACGGCAGCGTACGGGTTCAACCTTCCAAGAAACTGGAGATTGTCATACAGATCCAAAATATTTTGTATCACATAGCCTTCCGAACTGTTGTTCTTCATCAATTCTTCCTTGCAAAAAGGCTTGCGCGGCACCGTGATACGCCTTATGTAACGTACCGGTTTGTTCATAATGCGCAGAAAATCTTCTACACTATCCCCATACAAGGCATACCGCAGATAAGCGATAATATCCTTCGCCACAGCACCCTCATAAATATTTCTGGGCTTCTCCTTCATGATAAAGGGAATCCCCTCCTTCATCAGCCTGTCGGCTGTGTACACTGTATGGTTGTTGGTGCGATAGAGAATCGCTATATCACTGTATCTGGCCCCTGGCTGCGTCATATACTGCTGAATCAGCAGGGCAATATTCTCCGCTTGTTTGAGCTTCGATTGAAAGGAATAAATCTTCACACCGCCAAGCTGCTCATTCTGCGTCCTGACTTTCTTGTCAAACCGCACCTTGTTATGACTGATCAGCTTTCCAGCAACATCGACAATGTCCTTTCTGCTCCTGTAATTGACATCCAGCAATACCTGTATGGCTCCGGGGTAATCCTTCGCAAAATTCAACATAATCTCTGGCCTGGAACCGCGGAAACCATAGATTGACTGGTCATCATCCCCCACAATAAACAGGTTGTCCTGTGGCTTTGCAAGCAGTCTCACAACCTCGTACTGCAGAGGGCATATATCCTGAAATTCATCGACAAGGATATACTGAAAACGCTCCTGCCATATTTTGAGCGTTTCCGGCCTCGATATGAGCAGGTCGCGGCACAAAAGCACCATATCGTCAAAATCAATTAATTTATTGCGATTCATCTCCTGCTTATACATCTGAAAAATATGCTCAAATTCCACCTGCGATACCGTTGTACTTTTAATTTCCTGTGGCGTAAGCCCGTTATTTTTTACAGTACTGATTTCGGATAACAGCCTCTGCAGTGTCTCGCTGCTATCATCAGGCTGTGACTGCGTCCTAATCCCATCAGGAAGTTCCCTGATAATCTGGGACAAAAGCCTGTATTTATCCCCCTCACGAATAATATTGCGAGCTGTAAACCGATAGGTATGTCTTAATATCTGGAAAAAAACGGAATGAAAGGTGCCAAACTGAACCGGGCAGACGCTTCCTTCATTAAGCTTCGCAAAACGCTCCTGCATCTCTATGGCAGCAGCCTTAGTAAACGTAATGACAAGAATATCCTCCGGCCTGACATGATGATTTTCGATCAAATATTTGATTCTCCGTGTTACGACAAACGTTTTTCCGGAGCCGGGGCCTGCTAACACAAGCATGGCCCCGGCTCCGTGCGTAATCGCCCTGTACTGGGCTTCATTTACATTTTGTTCAGGCATTTTCAAGCAACTCAATACCCTTTCTAATTCGAATAAGTGTTTCTTCTTTTCCAAGTACTTCCATAATCTCCGTGGCGCCGGCGGGTGTCATCTGCAGGCCCGATGCCGCAGTCCTGATTGGCCACATGACGTAACCGTTTTTCACACCCTTCTTCTCCACATAGGACAGAAGCAGCTGGTACAGCGCATCGTTCGAGTAATCCTTCTGTGCCTCGAGCAGAGGAAGCACGTCCTTTAATACCTCAAGTGCGCTCTGTGCTGACGTCTTCATCTTTTTGTGCGTGTACATCGCGATGTCGTACTCCGGCAGCGTCTCAAAAAATCCGATCAGATCCTTGATGTCCGGAAACACTTCGATTCGGGTCTTTACCATCGCCGCAATCTTTTTCAGGTCAAGATCTTTACTGATAACTTCCTTCATATAGGGCAGCGCCATATCGTAAAAACGGTCAAAGTCCATCGCCTTGATATACTCGCCGTTCATCCATTTGAGCTTGTTCATGTCAAATACGGACGGCGACTTATTGATTCGGGTGTAATCAAAGTCGCGAATCAATTCATCAAGTGTGAAGATTTCCCTGTTCTCCTCCGGGCTCCAGCCAAGCAGTGCGACAAAGTTCACAATTGTCTCCGGCAAAATCCCCTGCCCCACTATATCCTCAAAGGAGGAATGCCCGCTTCTCTTGGCGAGTTTCTTGTGCTCCTCATCAGTGATGAGCGGCAGGTGCACATAGGTCGGAATCTCCCAGCCAAACGCCTGATACAGACGGTTGTATTTCGGCGTGGAGGAAAGGTACTCGTTGCCGCGCACGACATGCGTAATTTTCATCAGGTGATCATCCACCACATTCGCAAAATTATAGGTGGGATATCCGTCAGACTTAATCAGGATCATGTCATCGAGCTCCGAATTGTCGATTGTGATGTCACCATAGATCTCATCATGAAAGCTCGTCGTCCCGCCAACCGGATTGTTTTGTCTGATCACATAGGGAATGCCGCTTGCCAGCTTTTCCTCAACTTCCTCCTTCGACAGTGTCAGGCAGTGCTTGTCATAGACAGTAATCTCCTTGCCATCCACAACCTCTGATTTCAGCGTGGCAAGCCTCTCCTTGTCACAGAAGCAATAATACGCCTCCTCCTTGTCGATCAGTTCCTTTGCGTACTTCATATAAATGCCTGCCTGCACGCGCTCGCTCTGCACATAGGGCCCGTATCCCTTATCCTTGTCCGGGCCCTCATCATACGTAAGCCCTGTCTTTTCCAATGTATCATAGATAATATCAACCGCGCCCTCCATATAGCGCTCGCGGTCAGTGTCCTCCAGACGGAAAATAAAATCTCCCCCTGCGTGCTTTGCAATCAGAAACTCATACAGTGCCGAACGCAGATTGCCCACATGCATCTTCCCCGTAGGGCTTGGTGCAAACCGGCATCTCACCTTCTCTGCCATTTTCCATACCTCCTCATAATTAGCGTTTTTCCATACTTTTCCTATTATAACGCCGAACTGTCAGAAATGTAAACATTTTTCTTTGATGAAACCTATCATCAAACATATCACATAAAAATATCTTCTCGAACCTGGCTCACCATCACATCATTTGAAACAATTCATCAAAACCAATTTTCAGGTTCGGAAACATCACAAGCTGAAGTTCTTCCTTATTTTGTTCTGTTATCTTTTTAAATAAATATGCATATCCTGTGCCATCCTCTTTCCAGTCAAACATATAGATTTCAACCTGCTTTTTTCTCCAGTCCACAATCCAGTATTCAGAGACACCCACCTTGCAGTAAATCTGCATCTTTTCATTGCGGTCATACTCCTCTGTCGCATCGGACAGCACCTCCATCACAAAACGCGGCACTCCGGTGAAAGAAACATTCCGCCGGTCTCTGATATTGCACATAATTGATGCGTCCGGTATGATTACCCTGTCATCGTTTTCCTTCCACTGGTACTGCACGCCATCGCTAAATACGCGGCACAGGCTGTCCTTAATCTGGTTTCCTACTTTGATGACAAAATTGTCAATTACCATAGAATGCTCAATATATGTCCTGCTCATATCATCTATGGGCAACGTACTCATCAATATCACCCTGCTTTCTTTTCTGCTGCGGAATCTTGAATATGCTCTGCATTTTCTGCGTCCAGTTCCTTACTCCGGCTGACGCACACCCTGCTCCGGCAGCTTTTTCCCCGCGGAATTTTTAAAGCCTAACAAGTCCTTCGTCGCGGTAGGAATCGCAATGTTTGTCCCTGCACCGGCCACGCATCCTCCCGGACATGCCATTCCTTCAATCAGGCAACCGTTCTTCTTGCCGGCTTTGGCGAGCATCAGGATTTTCTTGCACTCGGCAAGGCTCTCCGCATGTTCAATGCGAATCTCCGTGTCTGGATAATACTCCTTGATGCAGTTCTCAATCGCATTGGCAACACCGCCCGCCACGCCGTAACCGCGCCCTGCTGCCGTCGCGTCATTCATGGAATCCATCGCCTCGATCTCCTCTAACAGGATTCCCTTTGCCTCAAACATGCCTGTAAGCTCCTCAAACGTAATGACAAAGTCCACGTCCGAGCGGATCGTCCTGCGGCTTGCCTCGAGCTTCTTGCTTGCACACGGACCGATAAAAACGACACTCGCGTCAGGATGTTCTTTCTTGATAACCCTGGCTGTCGCCACCATCGGCGTCAGCGCGTTGCTGATCTTATCGATGGTTTCCGGGAAAAATTTCTTAGCGAGCATTGACCACGACGGACAACACGATGTGAGCAGAAACGGAACTTCCCCTGTCGCAACCTCTGTCACATAGTGTTCCGCCTCGGTCATTGCCCCCATATCAGCGCCGATCGCCGTCTCATATACATCATAAAATCCCAGTTCTTTGAGCGCGGTCTTTAACATATCCGGTGTCACCTTCGGACCAAACTGCCCGACAAAAGCAGGTGCCACCTGCGCGATGATTTTCCGGCCTGACTGCATCGCCCGGATCAGCTGGAAAATCTGGGATTTGTCCGCGATCGCCCCAAACGGACAGCTGACCATACACTGTCCACAGGAGACGCACTTATCATTGTCTATCACCGCCCTGCCGTAGTTGTCCGAGTGAATCGCGTTCACCCCGCAGTGGGCAAGGCATGGGCGCTGCTGGTGTGAAATCGCGTCATACGGACATATCGCCTTACACTTACCACACTTGATACATTTTTCCTGGTCAATGACCGAATGTCCGTTCTGCATCGTGATCGCCCCTCTCGGGCACACTTCATTGCAGGGATGGGCCAGGCAACCCATGCATTTATCTGTCACTTCATATCGATTTTCCGGGCAGGCATTGCAAGCGGACGCAATCACCTGCATGAGAGGCGGCTCATAATATTTCTCATCAATATTGCTCTCCTCCACACCCTGGCTGACCTGCACCGGCTCATCCTCCGGGCGCAGCGACATTCCCATTGCAAGCCGCGTGCGTTCGCGGATAATCTCGCGCTCCCGGTAAATATTATCCCAATAGGGTGAATTTTCCGCGTCCACAAGCTTATAGGGAAGCGCCTCCATGTCATCCACTAAATTAGTGGAATGGTATGCCATGTTTGCCACTTCCCTGAAAATCGCGCGACGCGTCTTGCGAACCTGTGTATCTATCCCTCTCATACTCAATGCCTCCTGCGTATCGAATCGTTGACAACCAAATCATATCATACTGCCCATGTATACCCTGATAATTCAAGGTATAGAATTATCAAAAACCGGGCAACTATGGACAGTTTTATTCTGACATATTTTTAACAATAATTCAATATTAAGACGCAACTTTTTGCGCAACTTTTTAGTAAAATATTACTGTTCACTCCGTTCCCAGTAACAGTAAAATCATCACTACAACTTCACCTGAATCTAAAATCCATCATATAATCCACCCAGTTTGCAGAAATCATATCTGTCAAATGTTAAACGGTAGCTTTTCGTTCCTGCACGCATAAAACGTTTTTTTCTTCCGGATGCGGCTGAAATCCCACTGGCTTAAGCAGTTCCTTTAATCGTTTCCGCACTAATTTTACAGCCTCTTTTTTATGATTTGTGTTGCATCTATTTCCATATTTATTCCCTCCCTATATTGATCATCTCCAAAACATATGGTTTCATCTGTTCGGATATCATCTCCATATTCTTTTCAAGGATTTCAAATGGCGGCCATGCATAAGAGTCTAAAAGAACCAATGCATCGTCAGAAACCTCATCATCATTTGATGAAATTACGACTGTCTGGAGCAAATCGATCAACTCATCACGAAATTCAGCAATATAATGATCTTGTTTATAATAGGGATCCATAAACCAATCCAATGCTAACAGCAGACTTTTCTTTTTGCCGGAATCACTTCCCATGAGAACCTCCCGAATCGCATCAACCCCCTTTCTAACGATTTCTCTTTCCTTATCGCTATATGAAATAAAGCCGACATGATTATCCATAGCAACCTCCCAATTCTGAAATCCCTCACTGCTTTCTGCAGCTTCAACTGCCTTTTCAAAACTTTTATATTGCCCGGCGGAGGCCCTAATTGTGTTAACGTCCAGCAGATCACCAAAATAAACGGTATAGCATTCCATATTCTGATCATCGGCTATCCCGGGCGCATCTTCATAATCACCTGTTCCATACAGAATGTCCTCTTTACACAGATAGACACCATACTTTCTTACACCTGCATAAAGACAAATTCCTTTTCTTACAATTTTTGACCTGATGTCATCCACAGTCATAGCTCCACCACTACCATTCTAAACTCCCATGCCCGCACATCTGGCACCACCATAAATAAAAATCTATAAGAAGATCCCTCAGCTGATCAACCTCGTCAGGCTTTATCATTTATCAGCTGCAAACCATACACTTCTGCTATGATTGTATCAACCAGAGCTTCATCCACATCAGGATATTTGTCAGTGATTTCCCTTTTAGCCGCTTCAGATGGCTGCTGGAATTTATGATAAATCTCCACAATGTTTTTGATACTCTCCTCTCGTTCTTCTTCTCTTCCTTCTTCTCTTCCTTCTTCTCTTCCTTGATACATAAGCATATCATCCCTTGAAAATTGAGCCATTGTCATATCACAAACCTCCTTATTGGACAATAAGTCTACAAAAATATTTCTCGATCTCAACAATTGCAAATATTCTGCCACATTTTGTATGTTCTTTGGCATGATATATTGCTTCTGCTCCCCGTCCTTCACTGCGCGCTGCACATACGTTATACCATTTGCCGTAAGCGCGTAATTTCGCATATCATTATCGTACTGTGTAAAACGGTCAGGCAATCTTTCCTGTTCAATATAGACCAGCATCTCACCGTATGTCATACGAAAATCATACACATGTACAACCATTTCTAAATCGGTTCTCGTAACCTTCCCTTCATACTTCTCTCCCAATGGAACATACGAATCACTCAGGCGGATGTCATACATCACCTGCGCGGGCAGTTTGTTCTCTGTCCGTTCGAGTCCTACCTGCAAAACATACAACTTTGGTATCGGAAAATACACCCGGCTGCTGCTATATAATAACTTCTCACTATTCACCATTGTTCGCAGACCTGCAGTGATATATTCCAACAGCCTGTATGGCACATTGGGGGATACCTTTGCCTGACACTCTGTCATGGTATAAAAAACGTCATCGCATGTAAAGGCAAGATCATTTTCCCTGTTGCCGAACAGTACGGGGCGGATATTGGCTGTGATGACCTTTTCTACGTCTACTCCCAGCAAAAACGAGGCAAGTTCCCGCTGTCTTTTTTCAGTAGCATATACTGTTTTAAAAAATGTATCCTTCGCCTTCCTGTTTACAGGGACAACCTCCTGTGATTCTATGATATCAGACAATTGTTGGCTTCGCAATTTTTCATTTGTATCCATTTCATACCTGCTTTACTATCGTTTTTGGTTTGGTTCTTACGAATTTGCATAGATTTCTTTAATATAGTTCAGCGCCGCCACTGCGTTGTCCGGCCTGGTGTTCTCGAGAGTGGCATGCATGTAGGGCTTTTGCTTCTTCATATAAGGCATAATCCTGTCCCAATGGCACTGTCCCTGTCCAACAGGAACGGACTCCAGTTTGCCGTCCTTTATGACAAAATCCTTCACGTGCAGCACCGCCACATCTTTTCCGAGCAAATCAATCGCCTCGTCAATGATCTCGTCCTGCTTCTCATAATTGTAGCTTTCCAGCAGATTGACCGGATCTAAGATGATTCTTAGATTCGGGGAGTCAATCTCGTCAAGCACCCGCCTTGCCCGGACAGGGTTGCACACAATATGACGCACAACTGGCTCAATCGCCATCAGCACCCCCATCTGTTCCGCATACTTTACAACCGGCCTGAGATTTTTGATAAAGATCTGCAAGGACTCCTCATTCCAGCATGCTTCCTCAAACTTATATTCCACATTGGGCGCGCCGGTCTCTGTGCCGACCACGCCCGCCCCAAGATGCGCTGCAAATCGTATATTTGCCATATATTTTTCCTGAATCGCCTTTAGCTGCGCTGCGTCAGGGTTTGCCAGATTGAGATAGCAGCCAAGCACTGCGCAGTCCAGTTCATTTTTGTCAAAAAGACGCTTTAAATACATTGCATATCCGGGCGTGAGCGCCTGCGGCGCCACGGAATTTTCACTGATAACCTTTGAGAGCGCCACATGTGCGCATGCGAACCCCTGTTCTTTTACTATCTTTAACCGCTCCTCTATCGGTGCCTGCACGGCATCATGTAACCTGATTCCAAACTGCATGCTTCCTTCCTCCTAACACTCTTTT
The DNA here is from genome assembly GCA_910588755.1 of uncultured Lachnospiraceae bacterium. GTDB lineage: Bacteria > Bacillota > Clostridia > Lachnospirales > Lachnospiraceae > COE1. The sequence goes on from CAJUQZ010000016.1 coordinate 20,071, forward strand.
TCATAAATTATTCCTGCAAACGCCAAGCCAAATACAGCCCTTAATATTCCTCAACACCAGTCCGAAGTAACTTTCGCACAATCTTCTGACGAAAACACGAACTCCTTCTGATACAGGCTTCTAAGTTCCCCTATCGGTCTATCCTCAAGAGCTGTCCGCATATCTTTTTGAAGTAGTGCGATGACCTGACAAAATCTGGGTGTACTATAAATTTCCTGATTGCGTTGTTCCATTGCAGCTAGTGTCCCGTTGTCGTTCTCTATCCCCTCAAACCACGGAATTTTAATATCTGCAATATCGCCATCTAAAATGGACTCAACATTCGTCCAATTCATTTCATGCTCGCTGATACCATAACATATGTATGTCAGATCTACTATAAATTCATCATAATAGCAGTCCCAGTCCCCGAAATATTCCGCATGAAAATCATAATACGTCTCGTCCTCATCCAATTTTTCCGTATCACCTATCACAATCTCAAGTACAGCCGCATCAAGACATTTAGAAAAATGTACAAAATCCGGGCGTGGCAGCTTCCCCTCCTGATAATCCCACAGTTTTTCCAAAATGATATCCATAATCTGCGGTGTCGGGTTTTCGGGAACCATCAGACGGTAAGAGTTCCACCACCTGGTAAAGATCAAAAGCTGTGCGATAGCCGCAGCCTCGAACGGATGATTTTCAAACTCCCGTTCAGCTGTTTCTTTAAAACGATGCATAAATTCTGACTTTTCCGCACCACTTAACGCTGCAAAATCAATCTCATATATCTTTTCCATTTTTAATCTCCTGAAAATTGTCTGTACAGAGCACATTCCGGCTGCATTCAACTACTGAAACCATTTGCTGTTAAAACCCAAGCACATTCTCTCTGGTATACTCCGCGGCTTCCGCCTCTGTAAGCAGTTTCACAAACGGCGCGCGCTCCCCGCTTGCCCCTTCCCCATAATTGCCATACTCCGCAAAAAACATGGTATCCCACGCTTCCTTGTTGTCCCAGTCATGCCAGCCTTCCCTGCGGATATGCGCCCCGATCTCAGAATGGATAATGACGCATTTTGCATACTTTCTCCAAGGTCTGCCAAGATATGCACTCTCAGGGGGACAGTCACTTGTAAAACGGCAGTCCCGGAATACATAACCATATTTCTGCCCTTCATAAGTCGAGGGCGCTGTCACATAACCGTTGATCTCACCTTTTCTTTGTTTCATGAACAGCTCGCAGTTTTCAAAATACGCAATCGCACTGCCAAAGATAAAATCAACATTGCCAGCAATATAGCAATTTTTATACAGATGACGGCCCAAACGTCTTGGCGCAAACTCCTTTGGGCCCTTAAAGCCGCCTGCCTGCTTCTCTTTCTTTGGCAGCGGAGCCGTGAAAAGCGTATCCTGATGCCCGTCAAACCGGCAGTCCTCAAATATCAGATGATCCCCGTCCGCATAGACCGCAAGCGCCTGTCCGACCTTGTTGCCCTGTCCGGCCTCGTTACAAAAGGAAATCCGGCTTGCATAAAAGGAATCGGCGTCGATAAAGACGCTCGGCGTCCGAAATGTTCCCCTCTTATCGCCCTCCGGCATCAGATCCAGCGCACCGTCCGAATACGTTATCTTCGTCTGTTCTGCGTCCGTGCCGATAAATGAGATATGATCCTGCTTGATCTCAAGCCGTTCTTTGTAGGTGCCTGGCGCAATATGTATCACTACCTCTATTTCCGCATCTTGCGAGTCAGCAGCAAGCTGTCTTGCCGCCTCCAGCGCATCATGGATACACGTAAACTGCTGGCAGCCGCCAATATCTACATATAAATCTTTTCTTTCCATAATTCAGTGCCTTTCTAAAAACGCCTGATGCAAAAAGTGTTTTTAATACTTTGTTGTAATTGAAATGATAACTCATCCTCTTTCTAAGCATCTCCGCATAGGCAAGCCTATACGGAGTCTACGCTTTCTCCTCCTCCAGTCGCAGCATCTCCGCATAGGC
>CAJUQZ010000016.1:22157-33473 GCA_910588755.1 uncultured Lachnospiraceae bacterium
GCCTATACGGAGTCTACGCTTTCTCCTCCTCCAGTCGCAGCATCTCCGCATAGGCAAGCCTATACGGAGTCTACGCTTTCTCCTCCTCCAGTCGCAGCATCTCCGCATAGGCTAACAAAAACGGTGCAGTTCCCTTCGCGTCGTCTTTTACGATTGGTTCTGACATATAGTATTCATATGTACCGTCCCGTCTAGGATTGTCGTCCGGCCCGAGTCCGGCGACAAGGCAGATACCGCCAAGGCTCATCTCGCCCTCCACTGTGGACAGGTATGTGTCGCAAATTCCCTGGAACGCCTTCACACCATATTTCCTGTATTCATCCGGCAGGTAGCCTAGACGCGCCCCCTTCATCAGGCAGTATGCCATGATGGAGCTTCCGCTTGTCTCCAGATAATTTTTCTCCCTGCCCGGCAAATTAGGCACCTGATACCACATTCCCTCCGGGGACTGGAACTTTAACATGGAATCTATCAAATCCTGATACATTTTCAACAAATGTTTATAATCAGGATATTCCGGATCGGCAAGCGCCAGCGTGTCAAGCAGCGCCATTGAAAACCAGCCAAGCGCCCTAAGCCAGAAATTCTTTGAGAGCCCTGTCTCCTTGTCCGCCCAGAACATCAGCCGCTCGGAGTCATACGCGTGATAGTACAGCCCTGTCTCCGGGTCTTTCTGGTTCTTCTCCACGTTAAAGAACTGCGTAAAAATATCCTTGTAATTTTTCTTGTCGTTGAAACGGTTCTCATACTCCATGTAGTAGGGCTGCGCCATATACAGACCGTCCAGCCAGACCTGGTTGGGATAAATCTTTTTATGCCAGAAATTCCCCTCCTTCGTGCGCGGCATCTCAAGAATCTGCTGGTAAATCTTCTCTGTCGCCTTTGCATATTTCTCCTTGCCCGTCAAGTCATACAGGGTGAACAGATTTTTGCCCTCATTGATATTGTCAAGATTCAGTTCGTCCTTTTTGTATCCAATTATTGTGCCATCTTCCTGAATCCTGTGGTCAATATACCTCTCGGAAAACTCGAAATACTTTTTGTTGCCCGTCACCTTATAAAGCTCGAGTAATGACATAATCATACAGCCGTCAATGTAGTCCCAGGAAGCCTTTTTGCCCGCCCGTATCTTCTCGATATTCCACACTGGTTCGTCCAGCGTGCTTTTGTCAATCAGTTCATTTACATATTTTTCTACGATTTCAATTGCCATGCGACACGTCTCCTTTTCACCAAACGTCCAAAAGATAAAATCACCTTTCAGAAAATGTCTGTTCCTTTTCACCAAAAATCCAAATGTACAAACTCACCTTTCAGGCAAATATATGTTAACAACTTAACGGTTCTATAAACAAGTATTTGTCGTTACAGATAATGAAATAGTTCGTTAATATGTTGAATATGATAATCTGCATATTTAATGATCGATTTTCTCTGTTCAGCATTTTTCGTTTCAAGCATTTCAGAAAAGATGGTACTCATTCCTGCTTTCTTCGCACCACATAATTCATTTGAGCCACCATCTCCAACAAACAGACATTGCTCCGGAAATACATTCAAACGCTGCATTGCTAACTCGTAAATTTGCCTGTCAGGTTTTAATAATCCAACATTGCACGAAAAGATAGAATCATCAAAATACTTAAATAATGGTGATTGGTTCCAATACTTACAATCAATGCAATCCGCATTACTGATTAGCCCCAATTTGATATCCTTTAATTTTATTTTTTGTATAGTATCTAATACTTCTTTTGATATCATTGTCAGAGCATTTTTCATTCTCTGTTCACGCGCAAATAAAACCTGCTCTTTTTGAACAACGCTAACTTTAAACGGCATAATGGACATTATCTTATCTATAATTTCCATTTCAGTTTTTACGAAACCCAAAGCTCTTTCATGATACAGTATATCGTTCTCAGCGTATTGTTCCCACTCGCTGACAGACAAGTTTAAAATATCGTATTCGTTGTTTGTTTTTTCATATGCAGGAACGATCAAAGTGAAAAATAAATCAAAATATATTGCCTTTATCATTTCTTCTCCTATAACTTCAGATTTGTATATTGGATTACAAAATCTTTCTCTGCCATTTACAATGTATACTTATAAGTCATTTCCCAATGGGTACATAATTCCGAAAAGAGAGTATCAATCATTCTTAAATGTTTTTTAATCATATCATTTTTTCTGATTATTGAACAAACCGGTCAATCCCATCACTGATCACAGCATCACCCTTCTGCCCGGTTACTGTCACATTTTTCAGCTCCAGCGTCTCAATATTCTTCGCAAAAATCCCCGTATTGGTCTGTTTATCCACCCCGTCCATCATCGCCGGGACGCCTGCCGTCGGATTTTCCGCAAAGGAAAAGGAAGCGTTCTCAAACACCACATGATGAATCTTCTGCTCTGGAAGCCCGTACATATAGGAGGCCGCCGCATGACAGTTGGTCGCCTTCAGATTTTTGAAAAGAAAATCCCCAAGGTACGGCGTCCGTTCGTCAACCGGGTGAAGCTCCTTGGACTGCACATAGTCGGAATGTCCGTCCGCATCACAGAAATAAAAGGAGTTCATCACCACCGGCGTCATCACGTGATCCATGATAATATTCTCAAACCGGATCCCTGTCACAATGGCGTCCTTACCGCGCCCGCGCCTGGTCTTGATGCGCAGCCCACGATCTGTGTGCAAAAACTGGCAGTTCTCGACGTTGAGATTCCGCACACCGCCCGCCATCTCGCTTCCAATCGTGATCGAGCCGTGACCGTCGCGCATACAGCACTGGCGAATCGTGATATTTTCGGAGGGTGTCTTGTACTTTGCACCCATGTAAATCTTGCCGGACTTAACCGCGATACAGTCGTCACCCACTGAAAAATATACACCAACTATCTCAACATTTTTGCAGGATTCAGGATCTAAGCCGTCCGTGTTTGGCGAATCCTTTGGCCCGAGCACCGATATGCCGATAAACCGCAAATCCTCGGAAAAATACGGGTGGATATTCCATGAGGGACTATTCTTTACGGTGACGCCGTGGAGAACGACATTTTTGCAGCGATTGAGAAAAATCATTCTCGGCCGCCATGCGATGCGCTTAACCTTGGGATTGTCCCACCAGTTTTCACGGCTCGCGCAGCCGTCGATCGTCCCCTGCCCCGTGATCACGACGTTCTCCACATTGATACCCGTGATAATGCCGGCAAACATGTCAAGCGGATCACCCTCCCATGTGCCAAGCAGGTATTCCTTTTCCTTGTCAACGCACGCTATTTTACCTGGCAGGATTGGGAATTTCGTCCTGTCCGTAAACGCGGAGAGCGTCGCGTCCTTTCCGATTTCCAACACCAGATCGCTCTTTAGGAAAAGGGGATAAATCTTGTACACGCCCGCCGGAATGTAAACTCTTCCACCCTTTGGACATGCGTTGATGGCACACTGGATAAACTGTGTGTCATCCGTCTCACCGTCTCCCTTCGCGCCAAAATCCTTTACGTTCAGTGTGACATACTCCTGTGCAGTCGTGACGCTGAATATCTCGCTCTCGTCTGCCCCGCACTGAATCCTGACCTCATACGTCGTCGCCGGCGCTAACCCAAACACTGTGGCGACATTCCGGTCACTCTTCTCTGCAAGCGCTCCATTGACAAAGATTTCGTGCTCCTGTTCTGACGAAAAATAGCCGTTTTCCTTGATTTCTACCACAAAGCTTGTGGACGTTTTGTAGATTACTTCGCAATTCATCGCATCCTCCATTCTGACAGGGCCGCGAATGAAAAAACATCATTTTATCAATCGCAGCCCTGACGCATACCATACTATATCCGCGGTCACTCATGTGTCAATCTGCATAAACAGAAGCCGCATCAATACCTGTCTATTATACGATAACACAAATATAAATAAATATCTACCCAAAAATGTAAGCGTTTACATGTTCTTTGCAAAATCTTTTATAAAAATTTCTCATAATCATGCACTGCCCGCAAAAGCTCCGTGACACTCCATGCCTGCGCAAAGCAGCCCCTTGACACGGTCGGCGTCTCCCCGTCGTAAATCTCTGCAAGCTGGGCTACACAGCCCTCCCTAAGCCAGTCTGTAAGCGCCGCAAAACCCTGTGCCAACTCCGCCCTGATAAGCTCTTTTTCAGCGCTGTCCGCACACTTATTGGCATGCCTGATACAAGCCCTGTAGTATGCCCCCAGCGGGAAAGCCCACACAGTTCCCTGGTGGTACGCCCTGTCGCGCTCCTCCATCGGCCCGATATAGACGCTGTGGAAATCGGGATCATCCTTTGACAGCGTGCGCAGACCAACTGTCGTGTACAGCTCATCCTTCACTTTTTCCAGCACCTTCTTCTCCTTATCAGCTGGCAGTATGGTAAAAGGCATCGTCAGCGCCCAGATCTGGTTGCACCGGATCTGATTCTCGTCCTTTTTGCCTGACAAGACATCTTTCAGGCACTGCTTATCCTCATTCCAGAATTTTTCCTCAAAGGAAGCCTTCACCCTGGCCGCAAGCTCCTGATACGCCGTGTCCTGTGTCAGCTCGTGCATAATCATCAGCGCGCTGTACCAGTACGCGTTGATCTCCACAGGCTTTCCATGACGCGGCGTCGGCAGAAACTCTCCCACGCGCACGTCCATCCAGGTGAGCTGCTCCAGACCGGCACCAGCCATGACCAGGCCGTCACTGTCCATATGAATATGAAAATCCGTGCCGTCTCTGTATGCGTCAATAATCTGCTCCAGCACTGGAAGAATCTCCTCCTTGAACGCCGTATCCCCGGAATATTTCATATATTCATACACGGCATTCACAAACAGCAGCGGCGCGTCAGCCGAATTGTAGTGCGGAACCTCGCCGCCCTCCGGAAACAGATTTGGCAGCAGTCCGTTTCTGACATATTTTGCAAACGTCCTCAAAATACTTTTGCATTCCTCAAACCGTCCTGTCACCATCGTCGCACCAGCTAACGAGATCATCGTGTCCCGCCCCCAGTCCTCAAAAAACGGATACCCTGCGATAATACTTTTCCCATCGGTCGATTCGCGCCTCACGACATACGCGTCCGCGCTCAGCACAAGCTGCTGCCCCAGCGTAGAGTTAAGGCCTGCCTGTCTAATCAGCTGCCTCCTGCGCTCCTGATTTTGCTGCTCAAACTGCCCGTACAGCTTCTTCGCGTCTGTATCCTTGTAGCCTTTGGTGCTAAAAATGACATATGTGTCACTTTTTGTGCCGCTCTGGGCCCTGAGCGTACAGACACTGAATGCATTGCCGTATGCAGTGCGCCCGTCACGCTCGTCCTGTGAGAAATACATCTCGCCAAACAGGCGCGGCTGATGCGCATGCAGCATGGCATCTGTCAAAAGGTACAGCTGAATATCATTGCCAGAGATATTGTATAACCTGTCCGGCTGCACCGCTTTTTCCTCTCCTTCGCCCGCATCCGGCCTGCACGGCTCTATCCTGTATGCAGCTAGGTCCTGCGAGGCGTCAAAGTCCTCCTTCTTCGAGGTAAAGCGCAACAGCGGCGTAAGCTCCAGCGCCACTTTTTGATCCGAAGGATGATCTATCTCATACTTCACAGCCACCGTGTTCTCGTCATATGCCATCAGGATATGTTTCGTGACGCTCACTCCGCCTGCCTGAAATGTCCATACAGGAGCAGCTGCGTCAAAATCATCGTACACAAACTTTTTCAGATAACAATAGCCCTCATAGTCCGCCCCTGATCTCATACGCTGCGTCGTCAGTACGTATTCCTGATCATCGACGACCAACTTTTCAAACAGATTGGTTACCAGATGCATTCTGACATTAGGCGCCCTTTTTGCCGACATCAGAAGCGCCTGGTCGCCCCTTGCCGCCGCACCTGTAACAGACAGTCCGCTGTAGCCGCCCAGCCCGTTCGTGAGCAGGTAGCAGTCCTTCTCCGCCTCCGCTATGGTTGTCCAGTTCTTTGTGTCAAATTCAAATCTCATAAAATCCCTCCGTTTTCCTGTTTTCGTCCCCGAATCATCGATTTTATTTATCTATTTCATTATAAGGTATTTGACTGTCACTTACAACGTATATTTCAGTCCTTTTATTGGAGCGTGTTTCAAAATTGCACACCCCTGTATTCTTTTACGGCGGGTACGCTTTTTAAAATATTTTACTTGAATATCCAGTCTGTTTGTGATATAGTTACAGACACCTGTATCATATCAGGACGATTCGACATATGATGACCTGATACGATCCGGAAGGCTGTTGAAAGGAAGACGCTGATGAAAAAGACCGTACATAGCAGACTGCTCTGTATTCTCTTAATGATATCAATGCTTGTGCTGGGAATTTATTGTGAAGATGTTCACACAGATTCCTCTTTTTCGTGTGCTGACACAACTACCAGCACTGTCTCCCTGCAGACTGCGGACAAACTTGCCGACATTAACATCTATTGCCCCAAAAGTCCGCTGCGTCTGATTGAGGAACTTGTCCTCTCAAGACAGCCAGGGCACGCCTTAGCCGTTATCAGGCTTGGCCAGTGCCTCATCGCCGCGCTGTTTCTGGCCGGCCTGTATCTGTTATTTCTTTCTATCCAGAATGCTGCCCTGTGCACTGCCGGAACCGACAACCAGTACAGCCGCAGGACTTTGGATTACATTCACCAAAACGATGGTAAAAAATCCCATATTCTGCACCTTGAATAAACATCTGGCCTAAAAAGTCCAGTGTCTTTTTTGCGTGCCCTTTTTCGCAGAAATATTTTTATTGTGCCGCAATAACAGGCGGTATGGAGGGTTTTGTCATGCAGAATATCATATTTGGCCTAATGGTTCTCATCGCTGTCGGTGCGGGCGTCGTCACCTGTATTTACGAGGTTGGCGGTTTAAAGCGCCACAACACGGGCAAGCAGACAGATGCAGAACAGACCATTAAGAAGGATTAATGAAACGATAATCAGAATATGGAGGATTTTATCATGAATATTTTTATGTGGATTTTAATTTTTATCGGCGGCGCTACTGGCGCGCTCTCAACGCTTTATATTATCGTATCGCTGTTTGCGGTGATTTTCTACAAAATATACCGCTCTGTCAAATACCACGTGTCTTTATACGCTTGACTTATTTTATTTTATTTCATCAGTATAGAAAACGAGGCTTGCATATTCCGCCGGAAAAAGTTAGTATTATATTAAAAAGAAAAAGGGGTTGGTTCTATGACTGCACTCTTGCTGCTTGTAGCTGCCGTGATACTGCTCTGCGTATTGGCGGAAAAGTTCTCCGGAAAATTCGGTATGCCGGCATTGATTTTATTTATGTTTATCGGTATGCTGTTTGGAAGTGACGGCTTCTTTAAGATACCCTTTGATGACTACAAGCTGGCCGAAAACATATGTTCTATCGCACTGCTGTTCATCATGTTTTACGGCGGCTTCAACCTGAAATGGGAGCTTGCAAAGAATGTGGCTGTGCGCTCCGTTCTTCTCTCAACGCTGGGTGTGGCTGCCACCGCAGTAATCACCGCCCTGTTTGTCCGGCTGATCCTGGGCTACACATGGCCGGAAAGCTTTCTGGTGGGCGCTGTGCTGGGCTCGACAGATGCCGCAAGCGTGTTTGCCATTCTGCGCCAGAAAAAGCTGAACCTGAAAGACGGAACGGCTTCCCTTCTGGAGCTCGAGAGCGGCAGTAATGATCCGATGGCCTACATGCTCACCTTCATCGCGCTGGGCATCATTTTTTCCGGGGAATCCGAGCATATTATCCTGCGGATTTTCCTGCAGCTGGTAGTCGGCTCCCTGACAGGCATCGCGCTCTCCGTGCTGACGATACGGCTCATGACCCGGACGGACATTGTCTCTGACGGACTTGACACGATCTTTATGATCGCAATGGTTCTGATCTGCTATGGCCTGTCGCAGCTTTTAGGTGGAAACGCTTACTTAAGTGTGTACATCATGGGCGTCATCATCGGTAACAGCCCGATCAAAAATAAGGCAACGCTGATCCCGTTTTTTGACGGTGTCACCTCCCTTGCGCAGATATTGATTTTCTTCCTGCTGGGACTGCTGACCATTCCCCATGAAATGTCGAAGGGCATCGTAACGGCAATCGTCATAACGGTCATTCTCACACTGATCGCAAGACCAGCCGCTGTGTTTATGCTCCTAAAGCCCTTTCATTGCTCGAACAGGCAATGCCTGCTGGTATCCTGGGCCGGACTTAGGGGTGCCTCCTCCTCCGTGTTTGCAATCATGGCGGTCGCCGGAGGTGTCATCATGCCCCACAATTTATTTCATATCGTGTTTATGGTGTCGCTGTTCTCTGTCGCGATACAAGGTACACTGCTTCCGAGGGTTGCAGAGAAGCTAGATATGATCGATGAAGATTCCGATGTGCGAAAGACCTTTAACGATTACCAGGAGGACGCTTCTATCACCCTGATCCGCATGTACATACCAAAAGGGCATAACTGGGAAAACAAACTGGTCAAGGAGGTCAATTTCCCGACTGGCTCCCTGGCCCTTATGATCAAACGCAACCATGAGACGATCATCACTAAGGGAAATACACTGATTCTGGCCGGGGACAGTATCATATTAAGCGCACCAGCATACAATCCAAGCGGCAACGAGCTGCTTGACGAGATCTTTATCGACCGCTACCACCCCTGGTGCAACCGCACGATCGCGGATCTGAACCTGGCGCCGGATGAATTGATTGCAATGATTATGCGCGGGGAAGAATCCCTGATTCCAGATGGAAAGACGAGAATATTAGAAGGAGATAAAGTGGTGACCTACCGTGAGTAGGCCACCACTTTATCATTTGGGCAGATAAATGCCAAACATCGTCCCTTTTCCCAGTCTGGATACCGCCTTGATATACCCGCCCTCCGCCGATATGATTTCACGCGCAAGATAGAGTCCAATCCCAATGCCCTGCACTTGGTTTACCGACTGTGAGCGGTAAAACCGTTTGAAAATCTTAGGTAGCTCCTGCTCCGCTATCCCGGTTCCAGTATCCGCTATCTCAATACAGCAGAACAGCTCATAGGGCTTAACGGCAATCGTAATACTGCCCGACTGCGTATATTTGATCGCATTGTCCACTATATTTCCGACTGCCTCCGCTGTCCATTTTTTATCATATTTTGCCATATAAAGGCTGCTGTCCTGGCTGCAGATGTCCAACACTAGCGCTAATCCCTTCTGATTCGCAGCTACCTGATACTGCTCATATATATCATTTACCAAACCAATCACGCTACTCCTATCCGGGCTTACTGTAATGATACCTGTCTCCAACCTTGAAAGCTTAACCAGGGAATCAATCAGAAAACAAAGCTTCTGCGCCTGTTTGTGCAGTGCATCCAAGTCATTGTAACTTTCCTCATTCTCACAGTTTTCCATCATCAGTTCACTGTACAGAAGCATATTCGATATCGGCGTCTTCGTCTGGTGGGAAATATCTGTAATCAACTCTTTGATTTTATTGCGATCTTCCTCCATATTCAGGACGGACAGCTTCGAAGCAAGCAGAAAATGGGCGAATCTGCTCTCAAATGCTGACAGCTTTGACTCATCGAACGAGGTCTCGCAAAAGCAGCCCCTGGCGACATCGTCAAGCATATTGTTCAACGTTTCAAATGTCTTGGACATCCTCCAGCGGTAAATAAAGACCAGTACTATGGCGCCTGCCAGAGCTGCACATGCTGATAAAAATACCAGCATGGCAACATCAGAAGCATGATACATAAATTCTCTCATTCTTGTGCTTTGAGAAGTTCACTGGCAAGCGCCTCAAGCTGTGCGGCATCCTCCGCTTTCATGGCCGATTTGATCGTCACAGCTGGCTCTGCAAATGTGAGTGATTTTGCCCCTTCCAGTATCGCCTTCATGCTCCTTGCCGCTGTCGGTGCCCATGAACCGTTCTCGATGATTCCGACCGTGCGTTTCTGATAGTTCTTTGACTTTAGCCTGTTTAGAAAATCCTCCATAGGAGGGAATACGCTGCCATCATAGGACGCTGCGGCGAGCACCAGATGGCTGTAGCGGAAGGCATCCTCCACCGCCTCGTGAATATCGTCCCTTGTCAGGTCGGCAATGACGACCTTCTTAGCACCCTTGTGCTCTAACATCTCTTTTAGCTTCTCTGCCGCCTTCATAGTATGCCCATAGATGGAAGCACATGCAATCAGCACGCCTTCATCCTCGGGCTCATAGCTGCTCCAGATTTGGTATTTGTTGATATAGTACTCCAGATTTTCAGACAATACCGGGCCGTGCAGCGAACAGATTGTACGGATCTCCAGCGCAGCCGCCTTCTTCAGCAAAGCCTGCACCTGCATGCCATATTTCCCGCAAATATTAATGTAGTACCGCCTCGCCTCGCATGTCCAGTCCTCGTCCGCGTCGCGGGTCCCAAACTTCCCAAACGCATCGGCGCTGAACAGCACTTTTTCTGACTGCTCATATGTGACCATCACCTCAGGCCAGTGCACCATTGGCGCCATAAAAAACTGCAATGTGTGCTTACCAACAGAAAGCGTGTCCCCTTCCTTTACGATGACGGCCTTATCCTCAGGACTGACACCAAAAAACTGCCCGAACATCTGCAGTGTCTTGGCATTTCCGACAAGCTTCATATCCGGGAACCGCTCGACCAGCTGCATGATGCTGCCGCCATGATCCGGCTCCATGTGCTGAATAACCAGATAATCAACCTTCCGCGAGCCTAACGCCTCGTCTAAATTTTCCAGCCACTGCGCTGTCGCGCGCGGATCTACCGTGTCCATCACGGCAACCTGCTCGTCCAATATGACATAAGAGTTGTACGCCATACCCTTCTCCACCTCATATTGTCCCTCAAAAAGCGTGATCTCCCTGTCATTAACGCCAATATTTACAATATCTTCTGTAACCTTCTCCACGATGTTTTCCTCCTCTATATGTTTTTATACTGACCCCTGCGGACAAATTGCATTTTATCATGCACGCAGGGAGATTCAATTTATTTTACCATAAAAAACCCTGTATGCCAGTCTGTTTACAAATTTTTAACAAAAAACTCCCATTCCGTATGCAGCAGATTTGAAAACTGCAGAAAATGCATATCGGTTCAGGAGTTTTGATTTGTCCCACAACTTAATTATTTGTCAAATTCCGGGTTAAACGCGTAGAAATTGCGTGCGTCGAGGTTCTCCTGCGTGATGCGGAGCGCTTCACCGAACCGGGAGGATTGAAGTAGGGTTAAATGTTCCAGGTGATTTCAATATGACCGTCTGCAATGCGAATGACCTTGATAAGCGTATCAACT
>CAJUQZ010000016.1:33483-36918 GCA_910588755.1 uncultured Lachnospiraceae bacterium
CGCTTCACCGAAACGCTGGAAGTGCACAATCTCGCGCGCCCGCAGGAATTTTATCGGTTCGCAGACCTCGGGGTCCTTGACCAGGCGAAGGATATTGTCATATGTCGTGCGGGCCTTCTGCTCTGCTGCCATATCCTCCATCAAGTCTGTGATCACATCACCCTTTGACTGGAATTCGCAGGCGTTGAACGGAATCCCGCCTGCGGCCTGCGGCCAGAGCGCCAATGTATGATCCACATAATATTTGTCGAATCCGGATTCCTTAATTTCCTCCGGTGTGAGGTTCTTAGTAAGCTGGTAAACGATCGCGCAGATCATCTCGAAATGCGCCAGCTCCTCTGTACCAATGTCTGTTAGTACACCAGTCACTGTATTATATGGCATCGTGTATCTCTGCGCCAGATAACGCATGGATGCCGCAAGCTCGCCGTCCGGGCCGCCGTACTGGCTGATGATAACCTGTGCTATCTTTGGATTGGTCTGGGTAATTTTAACCGGATACTGTAATCTTTTCTCATAATTCCACATTAGTTATAGCCTCCTTCCCACGGCCAATCCTGTATGGCCCATTTCCATTCCCTGCTGTCCATATCGACACAGCTTAACACAAGCGGCCCATACTTTTCAGTATAGTCCTTTACAAGCTTGTTTTTTAGCGCATTGTACTGCCTGAAATTCTCCATTCCCTGCTGGTCATAGGGGTGGGTATCAAGATAAAGGTTGAGATCCTTCAGCACAAAATCAACCTTGCTGATCTCCTGCAATAATTTCTGACGTTCTGAGTCCATGCATGGTTTGCATCCTGCGTTCATCCTTTTACCCTCCTCCCTAAAAACGGTTTGTTGAGCTCCGGAAAGATCGTGCCTGTCTTGAAGGCTTCGTCAAGATTTTCGTACATGATACAATTCCTCTGCCACGGTACATATGCCATCGCTATGGGGAACTGCTCCATATACGGCATCTGTGGTTTCCATTCCTGCATACCTGTACTGCTCCTTGTTGTTTTTGAATAGTTACTATCATAATATGTCGGATTTGCGAAAATGCTACTCCTGCGCCGCCCGCCGAAACGGCTTTGTAAACAAAAATCCGCCAAAGATCAGACCGTTTACCCCCAGTGCAGCCAACAGCTCATTCCACGTCACAGTCTGGTTTTCAAGCACACCAGATGTATAATTGCCGGAAAGAATCGGAATCAGGTTATTATTCAGAAAATGCAGCGCAACCGCAACCCATATATTGTTGGTCTTCATATACGCATAAGCAAAAAAGATGCCAAGCGTAATGCAAGTGATCTGCTGGGCTACAATCATCGGCAGCTGACTGTCCTGCGTATAATAAAACAAGTCCACAGGCAGGTGCCATATTCCCCACACCACACTGAGCAGCAGCACGCCGCCGCGCATGCCAAACCGCTGCTGCAGCAAAGGCTGCAGATAATATCGCCAGCCATATTCTTCCCCGAAAAATGCCGTGTATACCAAAAGAAAATTGACCGGGAGCACCATCAGCTGCAGCCATGTGTATGGTTTCTTGGTCAGATCCCACAAAGCCGCCCACTCACCGCTGCCACTCACCGCGATGACCGTCCTGAGAATATAGAGCGCAAAAAACAGAAAGATACAAAAAAGGGACAGCGCCGTGTGATTCCAGCACAAACCATACGCCCTGCGCTTTTCCTTTTTCGTTGCCAGCAAAATAACCCACCCTGCAATGCTTGCGCCGATCATCAGAAGCTGTGACGCCAACAGCCATATGGGGACAAAATACCCATTGACGACACTGATCCCTGCATATGGATAAAAAATTGAAATAACGGCCAACACCGCCATCACGACAGTCACACAGATAAAAAACACATAGAATCCTCTTGGAATCAGGGGATCTTTTTTTCGGGTGCACAATACAGCCGCCATCACGCCCGCCGCCGGATAAAACATCTGTGCGTTTGGGAAAATGCCCAGATCAATATTTTTGCGATCTCCATACCACATCAGCAATCCCATCAGGAAAGTAACTCCATAAGCCACCGCAATATAAATCCATAATCCCTTGTCTTTTTCTGTCTTCTCCATAAATTCCTCCTGTCGCCCACATGGGCCAAACCGCACTTTATTGCGCGCTACCAACAATTCATCTATCTGATGACAAACTGCACCAGCTTCATTTCCTCATCAAAAGCAATCGTGAACTGAATCGTCCCCTCCTCATATTTTCCGACCATGACGACACCGCCAAAAGACTGCTGTGTTTCCTCGTCTACATTTCCAAGGACAATTGTCTTTGCAATTTCCTCAAACGCCCCGCACTTTTCATGGTAGGGATCACTTTGGGACGCAAAGTTCTCCACGGAGATAAGCTCCTGGAACGCATCACTCCCCATATCGATGATGCTCTGGTAATCCTGCGCGTTAAAATATCCAATCGCCTTTTCGGCCTCCGCCTTTACCGTCTCCTCATCAAACTGTTCCGGCAGGGACTGCGCGCCGCACGCTGTAAGCGTTATTATCACCATAAATAACCCCACAATTCTGCCACAAATTCCTTTTCTCTCTGATTGCATTTTCATACATGCCACCTTTCCTTTCTTTAATATAAAATCCATCTACTATATTGTTCGCTAGTTAACTACACCATATTTTTGCCTAAAATACTGATACATACGGCATTCTAAGCTCAACCACCATCCGGAAACAACAACGTGACAGAAAATACATCCCCCTTCTGACTTGTCTGCATCTCCCCGTGATATTTCCCGACGGCATTTTTCACATTTTCCAGACCGATTCCCTCATGCCCAGCCTTGGAAGACTTCCCCGGCGTGTATGTTCCCCTTGTGGTATTGGACATCTTAATGACACAAAAGTCCTGGATTTGTTCCCCCTGCAGTTCCAGTCTGAACGCCCCGTTTCCCTTTGCCTCCTCCAGCGCGGTGTCCAGCAGATTGGCAAATATTGTCGTCGTGTCCATTTCAGATAAAAAATCAAGACGGACTCCCATCAGCCCACAGTGAAACTGCTCCTGTCCGAGCTGCTTGAATTTGTCATTCAATATGATATTGAGCATGCGGTTGTCCGTATAGTAGGTCATTCCAAGTGCATTTAACATCTGGTGCATGTCCATGACATAGCCCTCGGATCCGGCAAGCCGCTGCGACTGCTCCAGCATCTGCAAGTGGTTGCGGATATCATGAATCACCTTGCGCGACTTTGCATAGTTTGATTCCAGGTCCGCATAAAACTGGTGCGTCAGCTCATTCTGCTGTCTCATTAGTTCCAGCTTATGCTCCAGCTCCTGCGTCTTTGACACGTCATACCAGAAGTAAAGACAGTACAGATTGACCACCAGGACAAGCGCACAGTACACAATCAGCCACCCATGCCCAAACCGCATCAGAAACACATCGGAGCCGACAGCAAACATAAAAATGAGCGC
>CAJUQZ010000016.1:36928-37657 GCA_910588755.1 uncultured Lachnospiraceae bacterium
ATGCTGATGACCGGAACCAGAAGCATTCCCCTGATCCTGAAACGCGGCTGTACGGACAAATATCTTTTTCTGATCAGCACCCGGAATACAAAGGTAACGATAATCAACAAACATGCCTTTAGGAGAACCACAATATAAGAATATGTTCTGTATTCCAGCGTAAATGCATCCCACATCACCACAGCTACAAAAATTGCGATCAACTGTGTATCATACATAAAAAACATATAGCCAACCTGATACAATATCCCAACCTTATCCCTGTGATACAGTATATATCCTATCATTATATAGTACACAGTTAGCCCCACCATCGTCACAGCGTCGTCCTTCCAGATCATTGGAATCATTACCGTAAGCAGCGCATAGACGAGCCATGACACCCCCCGCACCGCACACAGTATCAGCCGGTTCCCCGAAAGCCGCTCACTGCGCGGCAGCAGCGTGACAACATACATGGAACATAACATCAGTGAAATGATATCTAATATCGTAAATATCCAGTCCACAATCATCTGCAACCGTCACCTCCCTATTTCCCTGGTATCTGCAACCATATCTTCCCTGTATCTGTTTCTACAACAGTTTCCTACCTACTTCTTCTGTTTTACGCATCCGTCTATTCTAAACATCTTCTAGTTTCTTCACCATCTCCCCCTGCCCTCTCTGCCGCTCCAGACGCTCAGACAGGTACTTCGTCAGTTCCTGCTTCCACTCCTTCTGCTTTTT
>CAJUQZ010000016.1:37667-42314 GCA_910588755.1 uncultured Lachnospiraceae bacterium
AATGGGAGCTGATCCCCGTTGTCCATAAAAATATCAAGATTCCTGACATTTTTCACATGGAGCAGGTTGACTACAAAACTCTTGTGCGGCATCGAAAATCCCATCGGACTGAGGCGCTCATAAATACCACCGATTTTTCCAGTCATATGATAAACCTTCTGGTTCGTCACCATATGAATCCTGCGGTTGACAAACTCAAAATAGCAGATATCTGACACGTCAACACACACCGTTCCCTCATTTGTGTGAAAATCAAGAATCCGCTGCCTATCCGTCTTTCTCACATAGCAAAACAATTCCTCCAATACCTGCTGCCTGGCCGGGGAGATTGGCTTCAAAAGATACTGGAACGCGTGAACCTCAAAAGCCCCTGCCACATAATCCCTGTATGATGTGAGATAGACAATCCTGGTCTCACGGTCCCGCCCGCGAATCTGCCGCCCAGTCTCGATGCCGTCCATTCCTTTCATGTCGATATCCAAAAAAATGACATCAAAGGAGTCATAGGCGGCCAGAAGCTCCTCCCCTGAACCAAAGCAGAATACCTTGATTTCCTTATTCCATTCCCCGACCACGCCGGACACCATCTCGCACACAGCCGGCTCGTCGTCGCATACTGCAATCTGATACATACCGCCTACCACCTTCGCCATAACATACCAACTCCCATCGCCACAGGCAGGACAGTTTTCACAGTCTAAACTTCCAGCCGCCGCACAAGGTCATTTTTCATAGATGTTGTTTTTCATAGTATATCGAATTCATTGAAAAAAGTAAATTTGCATGGAACAAAAGATGAAAAAACATGTATGAAATACCAATATTGACACATACTGAATCCATATATTGTCGAAGGTCCATGTGATGTACATTGCTGCAGACATCGCATAAACACAAAATACTTAGAAAGGCCTGGTTATTCGTATGTATCAAGAATTTGAGGAAAATAAAAAATATATGTCAGAACTGCTCCATACCAACGAATCCTTTGATATTGTGAGCAGAGATGTGCGAATCGGTGACAAGAACGCCGTATTCTACTTTGTTGACGGATTTTGCAAAGATGTGCTGATGCAGAAACTTCTGCAGTTTCTAATGGGACTGAAATCCGATGACATGCCTCAGAACGCAAAAGAGCTGAACCTGCTCATGCCTTACGTCGAAGTCGATCTCTCCAAAGATTTTAATGAAATTGCCAAGAACGTGCTCTGCGGCGTGTTTGCAGTCATCATCGAAGGGTTTGACGAGTGTCTGCTGATCGACTCGCGCACCTACCCCGCGCGCGGTGTGTCAGAACCGGATAAGGACAAAGTTCTGCGCGGCTCCAAGGACGGCTTTGTGGAGACTGTCGTATTTAACACCGCCCTGATCCGCCGGCGCATCCGAAGCACCGACCTGCGCATGGAAATGTTGAGCGCCGGAAAGGCCTCCAAGACTGACATCGTCCTGTGCTATATGGACGACAGGGTTGACAAAAATTTTCTTGGAAAAATACGCGACCGCATCAATGAACTTAAGGTTGACGCGCTGACGCTGAATCAGGAAAGTCTCGCAGAATGCCTGTTCACCTCGAAATGGTATAATCCATTTCCAAAATTCAAGTACACAGAGCGCCCGGACACTGCTGCGGCTCAGATCCTGGAGGGAAATATCATTATTTTAGTAGACAACTCTCCCTCCGCCATGATTTTGCCAATCAGCATACTGGACATGATACAGGAGGCCGACGACTTTTACTTCCCGCCCCTTACAGGCTCGTATCTAAGGCTCTCGCGCTTCCTGATCCTGATACTGACTTATTTTATCACACCCACCTTCCTGCTGCTGATGCAGAATCCCGACTGGATTCCGCCTGCCTTTGACTTTATCGTGGTAAAAGAAGATATCAATGTCCCTCTGATCTGGCAGTTTCTGATTCTGGAGCTTGCAATCGATGGACTGCGGCTTGCGGCGGTCAACACGCCCAATATGCTTTCAACGCCTCTGAGCGTTATGGCGGCTCTGATTCTGGGGGAATTTTCAGTCAAGAGCGGATGGTTCAACGCCGAGGTCATGCTGTATATGGCATTTGTCGCCATCGCAAACTACACGCACCCCAGTTATGAGCTTGGATACGCGATCAAGTTTTTCAGGCTCATCAACCTGATTCTGACAGCTATTTTCCAGTTCTGGGGGTATCTAGCAGGTGTTATCCTGTTCTTTACCGCCATTGTCACCAACAAGATGGTATCCGGCCAGAGCTATCTCTATCCACTTATACCATTCAGCTACCAGAAGCTTAGCCACGCGCTGTTCCGGCACCGACTGCCTAAGTCGGCGGAATGAGTGGCTTAGGCACAAAGGGCAGGAAAGACCTTTCCTGCCCTTTGTGCCATCTTGCATTTTGAACGCATCATGGACTTTTGTTTCCCCATAGTGGACGGAATTGCCGATATAGGTTTCGTCTTTTCATATACGCTTTACCCAAAAATAAAAATGGATATTATGTTGGCAGTTAATTCATATTGACTGTCACTTTATTATTTGGACTAAAGGATCATGTCAAACAGACATAACAATATATAGTGCATAATCCAGAGTTGTGCCAGAGCGCACGCGGTGGGCGTGATTATTTCTTGCAGTTTTTGCGATTCTTATAGTGTAAAATCAGCTTCAATATGGTACAATGAATAAGTCATTTCAAGGCTTTTATTGCCCTCCTGAAACGCCATATCAGACTGAAACAGGATGTACGTTAGCCCGTAAATTTACATAATTTTATAATGAATTATACAGATTATGGATAAAAACCTAAAATGATATAAGTGATTAAGAGCTTGACTATCAAGGTTTTAATGGCTTATGAAAGGATATAATCAAGATGATAAAATTATTATTTATTTGCCACGGCAAGACTTCGTAAAATGGGTAAAAATGTTGAAAAATAAGGGGTTTTGGGGATATGGAGAGAGTTTCCACCTTTAATCTACTTATTTGTATTTTGTGAATAAGGGTATAGGGTGATGCAGGTGGTTCCCAAGTTCCCAAAATAGTGTATTAAGGAGTGATAGATTGGAGAGTATAAACGATATTGCAAAATATATTGATGAAAACATTGAGTATATAGATATCGCGGATGAATGTGATTTTAATTTTTATAGAAGACGATTAGAGCACAGACCTGAATATCCATTTCTTAAATCAAATTATGGCTTAACAGCAGATAAGTACTTTCAAATGTTAAAAGTAGACCTTATAATAAGTAGGATAAAACAGCGTGTGGAAGAGAAAAAAATGTTAATGGGGCAACAAGAGAAACAGGCTGCATTATCAGAAGAGGACACAAATAAAAAGTTTGAAGAGTTGCGTAATATTAAGAGGGACAGCAAAGGCAGGCTGAATAAGGGGGCAAAGCTGGCAAAAAAGGATACATGCAATGAAACTAAAATATACCTTATGCATGAACTGGGTGCAACTGTGAAAGAGATTGTTGCGTATTATGGCTGTTCTAAAAGCGTGGTTTACCGTGTCCTTGCCAAGCATAAATGATGTGGATACAGTTTTTTGGAAAATGGACGGCTCCTATTTGGGAAAATATGGCATATTGTAGAAATTGGGTTACAGTAAAAGTGAAGATGATAAAAATATGGAGGGCATGGATTGGGCGGTTCCCAGTTCCCAATTTAGTGACAGTATAGAGGGTGAGGAAGTACAGCGGCTTCCCCACCCTTTCATTTTACTTTAAGTTTACATACAATAAAATGTACATGATAGTGACATAAATATAACAAGAAAAGTGAAATACAGCCTTTCTAATTTACAAGGGAAAAATAAGAGCTACAGTATAGATAAAAACAGTTGCATGATAATTGGTGTCAGTACGGCTGGAGATTGTAATAAAAACAGTATAAGCATAGAAAAGGAGCCAGCATATTTGAAAGATATGGATTGTAATAAAAACAGATATATAAACATATAAGAAATGTCAGTGCATCTGGCATTTTTTATGTTGTAAAAGAATTTACGTTTAATTTTGGATAAGCTATTGTGCTGTTGTTTAAACGGCGTTATAATCCCTACCCATTAAAAAGAAAGGAGTTCTAAAGATATGAAGAAAAAAGAAATAAGGAAGTATCTCCGGCGTGCAGATGATTACATGGAAAAGATAGAAAAGAAAATGAGGTACATAGACAGTACTTTGTTTTTCATCTCATTAGGAATGGAATACTTCTATCAGCAAGAGGACTGCCAACAAGTAAATATGGTACAGCTTATCAAGGATTATCTGAAAACAATAAAGGATGTTGAAGCTGCGGGCCTGCATGAGGTATTAAAGGAACTGAAGGACGTATGAACAAAAAGGGTACATCAGTAAGAAAAGATGTACCTATTTCATTATGTCGATTAAATTCTGCAATACTGTCAGTTGCTGTTTATTCAAGCCAGAAGTGTCAAGGACTGCTTTGTCTCTGGGGTAGTCAACACCAAGGAGATAGTCAGTTGACACATGGAACAGATTAGCGAGTTTAACCAGATTCTCTAATGTTGGCGAGGTTTCATCAGCTTCATAAGCGGAGACAGCAGAGGAAGAAACACCTATTCTCCTTGCAACCTCTGATTGTGACATTTTATGTTGTTGACGTAACAATGTCAGTTTTTTAGACAATC